>NZ_VRUV01000009.1:0-34759 GCF_008039455.1 Methylobacterium sp. WL116 | reverse complement strand
ATTTCTTTGAGCTTCCTTGCGATCTTGCAACGACCAAGGATGCAGGCGGTCGAAAAGCCTGCCCGCTGCTCTCCCGAGGGGCCGGACAGCCACAGCGTGACGTCCTCTTTTCACACAGCCTCGGTGGCAAGCGGACCCCGGCCCTGCGTTCGTAAGCTAACGTTCCCATCCGACGCAACATGGCCATAGACCATCAGATCATGCAGTGCCCGAAAGCGGCCGTTCAATCGGCTGTGCTTAGACCGGGCTCGCGAAGAAGAAGGCCAGCCCGAACAGGACGTAGACCCCAAGCAGCAAAAGGCCTTCGAACCACGTCGTCTCACCGTCGCGGGCAATGGCGTTGACGATGAAGGCGGTGCTCGCGATGCCGAAGAGGTGAAGCGGGTTGGAGAATACCAGCGACATCGGGTGGCCGAGTGCCCAGGAGATGATGACCAGGAGCGGGGCCAGCACCAGCGCCACCTGGATGGCCGAGCCAATGCAGATGTTCAGCACGAGGCCCATGCGGTCCTCGTACGCGAACCAGGCCGCCGCGAACAGGTCGCCGGCCGTGCCGACCAGGGCCAGCACGATCACGCCGAGGAACATCGGCGAGAGATGTAGGCTCCCGGCGGCCTGGGTGATCGTCCCCGAGAGCATCTCGGACTCGAAGGCGATGGCGACCGTCGCGGCGATCAGGACCCCGATGGCGAACGACAGGCTCCAATCCGCCTCGCCGCTGCCCTTGTCGTTCGAGAACATGTCGCGGTGGGTGACCAGCGTGAAGGCCAGGTTGGCGAGGTAGAGCAGCAGGAGGACGACGGAGACGCCGAGGCTGACCTCTTCGTCGGTGATGCCCAGCGTCATTCCCTGGCCGGACATGCGTCCGCTCAGGTCGAACACGGCCGGCAGCAGCAGGGCGATGACGACGAGGATCAGCAGGGTCGACAGCAAGCCGGCGCGCTCCGCGCTGAACTTCTGCCGCTCCCGGGTCGCCCCGCCGACGATGATGGCGAGGCCGAGCCCGAACAGGCTGGTCCCCATGATCGAGCCGGCGATCTGCGCCTGCACCACAGCGGCCTCGCCACGCATGAGGACGAACAGCGCCAGGACGAGTTCGGCGATGCTGCCGAAGCTGACAGTGAGCAGGCCGCCGATGGCAGGCCCGACCCGGTCGGCGAGCTGGTCGGTGGCGCGTCGGACCCACTCCGCCAGGACGGCGATGGCGAGGGCGCTGGAGGCGAAGATGAGGAGCGGCGAGGCCCCGACGAGGTACTTCAGCGCCGCCGAGATCGGGATGAGGACGAGGAGGACGGTGAAGACCATGTGTGGTTACGATATCCGATGGAGGTGTACTGGCCGACGCGGGCCGACGCCGTGGACGTCGTCTCTCAGCCGGCGCGCAGCGTGCGCCGCGCCACCATGCCGAGCGTCGAGCCTTGGACGATGATGGTGAAGAGCACCACCGCGTAGGTCGCCGCCAGGATCGCCGGCTTGGCGTCGCTCTCTGGGATCGAGAGTGCCAGCGCCACCAAGATGCCGCCGCGTACCCCCGCCCAGGTCAGGAACGGCACGTTGCGCGGCGAGAGGTTGCCGCCCCAACGGAACATGAGGAGCGGCGTCGAGACGGCGACCAGCCGGGCGACGAGGACGATGGGCACCGCGCAGGCCGCGAGCGCCAGGCCACTGAGCTCGAACCGCAGGACCAGCACCTCCAGCCCGATCAGCAGGAACAGGACCGAATTCAGCACCTCGTCGATCAGGGTCCAGAGGGCGGAGACGTACCCTTGAGTCCGCTCGCTCATGGCGTCGCGCGGGGCCCGGTCGCCGACGAGGAGCCCGGCGGCGACCACCGCGAGGGGGCCGCTGAAGTGGAGCTTTTGGGCGAGCGCGTAGGTCCCGGCGACCAGCGCCAGCGTGATCAGGACTTCGACGGGGAAGTCGTCGATGGCGCGCATCGCCCGGTAAGCGACGTAGCCGGTGACCACCCCTAGGACGAGGCCGCCGCCCGCTTCCTGCACCAGCAGCTTCGCCACGCCGCCGGCGCTCGTGGCCTCCCCGCCCGAGCCCGCCGCGAAGGCCACCAGCACTGTGAACAGCACGATGCCGATGCCGTCGTTGAACAGGGCCTCGCCCTGCATCTCGACCTCCAACGCCTCGGGGACCTTCACGTTCTTGAGGGTCGCCAGCACCGCGACCGGATCGGTCGGGCTGATCAGCGAGCCGAAAACGAAGGCCCAGGCCAGCGGGATCGGCCTGCCGATGGCGTCGGCCGCCAGCCAGAACGCGCCGCCTACGAGGGCCGTTGAGATCAGGGTGCCGACCAACGCCAACGTCGCGACGGCCCAGGCGCGGTCGCGGAGCATGCTCAGGTCGAGGCTCATGGCGCCGGCAAACAGCAAAAAGGCGAGCATGCCGTTCATCACCACGTCAGTGAAGTCGACCTGACCGAGCACCTTGGTGAGGTCCTCGTAGAGGTGCTGAGCCGGGAAGGCGAGGTCGAGGCCGACGAGCGAGAGCGAGGCGAGCAGCCCCATCACGAGCAGGCCGATGGTGTGCGGCATCCGCAGGAAGCGGCGGTTGAGCCAGCCGAACAGGGCCGAGAGCGTTAACAGCAGGGCGGCGAGGTCGAAGATCGAGATCATGGGAATCTCCGACCCGCGCAAAGGCGGGCTGCGGGGCCGTTTTCGGCACGTGGGCTCATCGGGACTGCAATCGTTCGTTCGTCCCCGCCGCGGCGAGCACCGCGTTGGCCTTGGCGACGTCCTCGGCGTCCCGCTGCGGAGGCGCCTTCGCACCTTGGGCATCCTGGCGGCATAGGCGGACGAGGTATGGGAAGTGGTCCGAGCCGAAGGCATCGAGGCGTTCGATGGAGACCGTCGCGAAGCCGCCCTCGTGGAAGACGTGGTCGAGCGGCCAGCGCAGCCAGGACGAGTGCGCGTTCCAGGTCGCGACGTAGCCGTATCCACGGCGCGGGTCGATGAGCCCGGACAACCGGGCCATGCGCTCCACCGCGATCTCCCAGGGCGTCGCGTTGAGGTCACCGGCGAGGACGCCGGGCTCGACCCGTTCGCGCAGCACGGACGCCGCGGCATAGAGCTGGGCGTCCCGCCCGCGGGCGGATTGCCAGGGCTGAGGCGGCTTCGGGTGAAGGCCGATGAAGTCGACGATCTCGCCGCTGCGTAGGGTGACGCCGGTCACGACCGCCGGGGTGTCCTGCCCTCCAAGGTGCCGGATGCCGCCGTTCACCAGGGGCAGCCGCGAGAAGAAGTGGAGGCCGTAGTACGACCCCGTGATCCGCTGCAGGGCATGGGGCATTGACGCGAGCACGGGCTTCAGGGCCTCGTCCCACCACGCGTCGGTCTCCATCGCGAGGAAGAGGTCGGGCTCCTCCCGTGCGACGGCCTCGACCAAGGGCGTGGCGTTCCGATTCCCGAATTGCACGTTCGCGATCAGCACCGAGAGACGTCGCTCGGCCGGGCATGCGTCGACCCGCATCTCGCCCGTGGGTCGATAAGGACACAGGATCCAGGCGTTGACCGCGAACGCGAGGGTCGCCAACGCAAGACCCGGAAGGGTCGAGCTGGGAGCTCCCTTGAGGAAGGGGAACAAAGCCAGACCGACGACCAACGAGCCGACGGCAAAGGGCAGGCGCGGGAAGTCGAGCAGCCGCACCGCCCACCATTCGGTTGGGATCAACGGGATCAGGCTGGCGGCGGCGAGGACGGCTGCGAGCAGGATGAGCGCATAGCGGACGAGGGCCTTCACGAACGGCTATCGACAGGCTGGCTCGCCTCCGGCCATGAGACGCCGTTCAGCCCGTCCCCGCGGTCGGACAGCGTTTTGAGCACGCTAATAGAGCCGTCGGTCTCAAGGACCACCGCGGAGGCCTGCGAGAGGTCGTCGAGCCCTTCCGTGCGTAGGGCGGAGAGCACGTCGTCCCGTGTCAGCCGCTGGCGGCGCATCGCACCCTCGACCAGCTGTCCCTTGTGGGCGAGCAACGTCGGCTCGGCCTTCACCAGCGACCGGACCCGCGCCGAGCGGACGCTCGACCAGGTGATGAGATACTGCAGCCCGATGAGGGTCGCGAGGGCAAGCACCCCTTCCAGGAGAGCGACCGACTTCGTCAGGACGATGGAGGACAGCGTCGAGCCGAGCGCCACGGTGACGACGAGGTCGAACGCGTTCAGCTTAGTCAGGGTGCGCTTGCCCGAGATCCTGAGGAACAGGATCAGCGCGACGTAGGCCAGCGGGCCGACGACGACGACCCTGAGCAGGCCGGACCAACTGTCGAAGAACATGAAAGGCGACCTCCGGGAGTGTTCCCCGGAGGGAAGGCCCTCTGCATACGGGCTTTGGATCGGGAAAGCCCGCGGACGTTCCGATCAATCAGCGATCAGCGCATGTCCTTGGGCAGGTGCTTGATCGGGTCGGTCCGGCCGCCCTGGGTCTTGCCCTGGACCGATCCCTCGGACTGCATGACGTCGGTCGACGACTGGATCGCGCTCGGTGGCGCGACCTGCCCGTTGCCCTCGTGGCGCGCATTCCCGGCGCCCTTCGTCGTCGAGGTACCCGAGGGCAACGTCCCGGGCGTCGGCTGGTCGATGGAACTGGCGGCCGACTGCGCGGCCGCAGGACCTGCCACGACTGAGCCGAGGGCGAGGGCGAAGGCCGCTCCGGAGACCAAGGTCGTCACGCCCCGAACATGCCGGATGCGGTTGATGATCTGCATGTGAAAGAACCAGTTTTGATCGGATGCCTGCGCATCGGAGGTGCCGACTGCAAGCCCCCATCATCGGGCTTTGTTCCGGAAGGCGGTTAGAGCGACGGAATTCGATGACGATGCGTCCGTTTAGACTATCGGACTGTATCTCGACTCCTTTTCAAGAACGGGATGGGCGGGGTTCGTTCGCCTGGACCCCAGCAGAGGCAAGGTTGATTTATGTGAACATTCGGGGTGTGCGCACGTTGCCGACCGCCTTTCAAAGAAAACGAGCGGGGTGCGACAGTGGTTGTCGGTACCGTGAACTCGAATTGGCGACCGGCACCATACCGAGGAAACACAATGTCGAAGCACTTCATCCTGGGCGCGCTCGTCCTGACCTGCGTCTCGTTCCCGGCCCTGGCCCAGACCGCCACGGCCCCGGCCGCCGGTATGGGCGCGTCCTCCGACATGGGGATGAAGATGGCCGACACCGCGACGGTGAAGCTGAAGTACGTGACCGTGAAGCCGGCCGACGTGATGTCGTCCAAGCTCGTCGGCACGACCGTCTACAACAACAAGAACGAGAACGTCGGCGAGGTCGAGGATCTGGTAATCGAGAACGGCAAGACGGTCACCGGCGTCGTCGTCAGCGTCGGCGGCTTCCTCGGCATGGGCGAGAGCTACGTCGTGCTCGATCCGTCGACCCTGGCCATCAGCGACAAGGACGGCAAGTGGATGGTCCACGCCGACACCGACAAGGACACCCTCAAGAACGCGCCGAAGTTCACATACTCGAAGAAGAAGAGCTGATCGACCCCACGTAAGGAGAGACCATCATGAAGCACACCATCCTCGCCTCGGCGCTCCTGGCCGGCCTCGGCCTCGGCGCCTCGACCCTGCCGTCCTCGGCGATGCCCGTGAACGCGGCCGGCATCGGCACCTCGACCGGCTCCGACCTCGTGCAGGTGCGCATGTCGCGCCGGCAGATGAGGCGTCACCGCAGCAGCGGCGGCAACGCCAACATGCCGTCGCGCCGTCCCGGCGCGAAGCAGTACGGCCAGACCACGGGCGGCCCGCGTCGCTGACCCGGTAGAAAAATGACCCGCGGGGGCCTGTCTCCCTCGCGGACCACCGACGCGCGCCGCCGGTTGGCACCTCCGCCACCGGCGGCTTTCGCATGAATCGGGACACCGCATGATCTTCTCCGAAGCGCTGGGACGCCTCGAAGGGCTTGGCCGCTCGGCCGCCGCCCTCGTGCCGGGGCTCGTGATCGCCCTCGTCCTGTTCGGGATCGGGTTGCTGGTCGCCCGGGGTGTACGTGCAGCCGTGCGCCGTACCGCCGAGATGCGGGAGGCGTCGCCCGGCTCGGCCGCCGTGCTCGGGCGCATCGCCGGCGGCATGACGATCCTGGTGTCGTTCCTGGTGGCGGCATCGGTCGCCTTCCCGTCCGTTTCGGCCGCGGACCTGTTCAACCTGCTCGGCATCGGCGGCGTCGCCATCGGCTTCGCCTTCCGCGACGTGTTGCAGAACCTGCTGGCGGGCATCCTCATCCTGCTGACCCGCCCCTTCGTCATCGGCGACCAGATCCGCGCCGGCTCGCACGAGGGCACGGTCGAGGACGTCTGGGTGCGGGCAACGGTTCTACGGACCTACGACAACCAGCGCATCCTGATCCCGAACGCGACGCTGTTCGTTGACAAGATCACGATCATCACCGCGCACGACAAGCGCCGGCTCGCTTTCCCGCTCACCATCGGCAACGGCGACGACATGAGGGAGGCCCGCCGCATCATCGTCGAGGCCCTGCGCGGGACCAAAGGCGTGCTCGCCGATCCGGCACCGGAGGCGCTCGTGACCGGCCTCGGGGCGGCTGGGGTCGACATGACGGCTCGGTTCTGGATCGACCCGCCCCGGCGGCGCGACGCGGTCGATGCGCTCGACCATGCCATCTCGAACGTGAAGGACGCGCTCACGGCCGCCGGCATCGACCTTCCATATCCCACGAGCCAGGTGCTGCTGCACGACCAGACCGAAGCGTCGGATGGCGACCGCACCCGGCAGCGCGAAGGCTGGCCCGCCGGCAAAAAACCACCCCGCGCCCGCTGGGAAGTGCTCCGTGAGGATCGTGCCGACCGCGAACGCGGAAAGCCCGAAGGCAGGGACTCCGAAGGGAAGGGAGACCCGGCATGAAGGCGCGCCTCCAGGCCTGGATCGAGTGGCTAGGGGACCTGTTCTGGCTCCGGCCGGCCCTGATCGTTCTGGGCTGCATAGGGCTGGCGCAACTCGGGATCTGGCTGGAGACGGCTCACATCGCCGGCTACGATGCCTCCTCGCCGAACCAAAACTGGGGCTATTCCGGCGGCGCAGAGGGCGCACGGGCGCTCCTGAGCGCGGTGGCGTCCTCGACCATCGGGGTCGCGGGAACGACCTTCTCCATCACCATCGCGGCGCTGACGCTGGCATCCGGGCAGATGGGTCCGCGCCTGCTGCGCAACTTCACCCGCGACGCCCGCAACCAGATCGTCCTGGGCATCTTCCTCGGCACCTTCGCCTACGCCCTGATGGTCCTGCGCACGGTGCGTACCGTGCAGGAGAGCCCGTTCGTCCCGCACCTCGCGATCACCGGGGCGATGGTGCTGGCGCTGCTCTCGCTCGCCACCCTGGTCTGGTTCGTCCACCACATCGCCGCCAGCATCAACGTCGAGACGGTGGTCGACGCGGTCCATCGCGACCTCCTCTCCGCCGTCGAGGCGCGCACCCGCGAGAGCGCAAGCATGACGCTCCCGACCCGGCTACCGACCGGCGGCGGGGCTCGCACCGACGGCAGCGGCTACCTGCAAGCCGTCGACGAGGACGGGTTGGCCGATTGGGCCCACGAGCACCGTGTCACCGTCGCCCTGCGCGTGCGCCCGGGGGATTACGTTCCGAGCGGGTTCCCGGTCGCGTTCCTCTCCGCCGGGGTCGAGGGCGCGGAGCCGGCCATCCGCCGGGCACTGACGTTCGGGCGACGCCCGGCCGCCCTGCAAGACCTGGAATACTCGATCCGGCAGCTCGTCGAGATCGCGGTCCGGGCGCTGTCGCCGGGCATCAACGACCCGTTCACCGCCGGCAGCGTCGTCGACCATCTCGGTGACGCCCTGTGCCGCGTGGCGTCGCGCCACCTGCCAACCGGGGCGGTCGCGCGCGATGGCGAGGTCGTACTCGTCGTGTCGGTGACCGACTACGACGGCCTGTGCGATGCCATGTTCCACATGATCCGCCAGAACGCCGCCGGCTCGGTGCACGTGCTCGCCCGGATGCTCGACGTGCTCACCCGCATCGCCGAGGTCGAACGGCTGACGAACCGGACCGCCGAGCTCGCCCACCATGCGGATCTCGTCATCGCCGCGGCCAGGCGCGACGTCGCCGATCCGCACGACCTGGCCGAACTGGAGGCAAGGCATGCCCGCTTCGTGAAGATGCGCGACGGCGACCAGCCCGCGTGAGGGCGCACGACATTCCCCAGTCCCACATCCTCGTTTTCGATCCATCGAAGGACGACCGAATGACCCGTTTCACGCTCATGCTCCTCGTTGCGGCATTTCCCTCGCTGGCGATTGCTGCACCCATCGCCGAGCCATCCAAGGATGACGGCGTCCGGACCGGTGGGATGGGCATCGGGACCCGCCCCACCGGTGAGGTCACGCGGCCGGGCACGGATATGACGACCGCAGGGTCGGGCGCGGGGGAAGGGAAGCCGGGCACGAAGGCCGGCGCGGTCGGATCGACGGGCGAGGGAGCCTCCAAGCCACGCTGATCGGCTGCGCCCGTCGGCCCGCGTGCAGTCGCATCGTCGCCGGCCGCGGACATCCTTCGGCTTCCATCCCTTCACGTCGGCGTGCGAGGAACCATGAGCGGAACCGCGGTCCGGATCGCCCGGCATGCTGCACGCGAGGCGTCGGCGGACCAGGTCAGCTTCGTGGCCTCGGGCGTCGCCTTCCGGGTCGCGCTGGCGGTGTTCCCGGGCGATTGCGCTTGTGGTCTGGCTCGGAAGCCGGCTGCTCGGCGCGGACGAGGTCCGCAACTTCCTTCAGGGCGCGATGCAGGCCGTGCCGGACAGCACGCGCGAGATCGTGCAGCAAGCCGTCGGCGCCTCGATGGCGAAGAATCCGGCGGATCGCGGGGGCGACTGGCTCGGTCCGGCCGCGCCGCTCCTCGGCCTCGCCTTCACCCTGTGGAGCGCCAACAGCGGCATGCGCGCGCTGTTCAAGGCCCTCAACCTGATCTTCTATGTGGAGGAAGGTCGCGGCTGGCTGCGCTTCACCATCGTCACCCTGCTGTGCACGTTGGGGACCCTGGTCGTTCTGGTCTGCGCGATGACGCTGGCGGTCCTCGTGCCCCACGTGCTGCCGCAGGAGGGCCTCTACGCCGCGTTCTCTCCCCTGCGTTGGCCGTCCTGTTAGCGGTGCTCGCGCTGGCGCTGGCGACGCTGTACCGGCTCGCCCCCTCGAACGGGCGCGAGGGCTGGCCGTTCGTTACCGTCGGGGGCGCCGTCGCCGCGCTCCTGCTGCTGCTGACCTGAAGCCTGTTCTCGTGGTTCACGGGTCGGTTCGCCAGCTTCGCCGTGACCTACGGCTCCCTCAGCACGGTGGTGGCCTTCCTGCTCTGGCTGTGGCTGTCCTTCGTCATCGTGCTGTGCGGGGCGGAACTCGACGCGGCCATCGGCAGCGAGACCAGCCTCTACGGAGGCGGGTCAGTCGATGACAAGTCCGCGAACGATCCGGATCGACAGGGGTAATCGAACTTCGCCGACGCCTCGGCCCTACCGTGACCGGCCAACCGGCCGGGTCATGCCGATCCCGTGGGTCGCCGGCACGTGAAGACAGTCAGCGTTCCACTCGCAGGACCCGATGGTCAGGTGGTCGGGTGGGATTGAACGTGACGCTAAAGACTAACGAGCCCGCGACAATGGGCGCCTGCCGACGGAGGCGATCCTGAAGCCGCTTAGGTTGAGGGACGAAAAGAAAGCGTTCTCGACCCGCAGTTCCGCGGCGCACACCTCATTGGCTGCGAGACGGACACGATCATAGTCACGGCTCGCCTGCTTTTGGCGCGCCCTTTCACCGTGGTCGAGTATGCCAACCCGGAACGACATGATCCACCTCGCCGTACAAGATGACCTTATTGTCCTTCCGCTGCAATGAAACTCGTCCGATAAGGTTCAGGGTCGGTGGAGGATGATCAGACAAGACCTACCCCGGCCAGTTCTTTGGGGCGACGACCGTGAGCACCACGCCGCATCGAAAACCACCTCCAACGGGACAATGCCGACCTGGCAGGCACGACCGTCGTATCGCCGGTGGGATGCCAACCTCTCCGTCGGGACGTGTCCAATGCCAAAGGATGGTGCGCTCGAAGCAGGATCGAGAGAAAGCGGCGATGCCGTCGTGACGACGTCGCACATGAGGGGGGACGTTTTCGTCGGAGCCGGCCGCCCCTCGGGGGCTGGGACGGCCGAGTACCCAACGATCCGTCCCTTGACCTTCCAACCGTTGGAAGCCCCATCTTGGGGTCCAGAAGTTCCGCGCAACGCAGTTCGAAAAGCTGATTGCCGCCGTCGCGTTGTCAGGGTTCGGGCGATCCACCCTCCCGGCGCATTCCAAAAGGAGTCCTCGATGCTCGACACCAACCGCAGGGCCACCGTCCATCGCATGGTGATGGAGAAGCACGTCTGCCCCTATGGCCTGAAGACCAAGGACCTGCTCGAACGCGAGGGTTTCCAGGTCGACGACCATTGGCTGACGACGCGTGAGGAGACAGACCGCTTCAAGGCCGAGCACGGCGTGAAGACCACGCCACAGACCTTCATTGCGGGCGAGCGCATCGGCGGCTACGACGACCTGCGTCGACATCTCGGTAAGTCCGTCCCCGACCCGAAGGCCACGAGCTACACTCCCGTGGCGGCGGTGTTCGCGATGACGGCGTTGATGGCGCTGGCGGCGAGCTACGCGGGCTTCGGGACGCCACTGACGGTACGCGCGGGCGAGTGGTTCATCGCGTTCAGCATGTGCGTGCTCGCCATCCTCAAGCTGCAGGACGTCGAGAGCTTCTCGTCTATGTTCCTGGGCTACGACCTGCTCGCCCGGCGCTGGGTGCGCTACGCCTACGCCTACCCGTTCTGCGAGGCACTCGCCGGCATCCTGATGGCAGCGGGCGCTCTCGCCTGGCTGTCAATCCCGGTCGCCCTTTTCATCGGCACGGTCGGCGCGGTCTCGGTGTTCAAAGCGGTCTACGTCGACAGGCGCGAGATCAAGTGCGCCTGCGTCGGCGGCTCGGCCAGCGTGCCGCTCGGCTTCGTCTCGCTCACCGAGAACCTGATGATGGTCGGCATGGCCGTCTGGATGATGGTCCGGCCCTGACGGCCCTTGCGGTCAGGGCGCGATCCGGAACGGCTTGGTGTTCAGCTTCACCGCGTCCCCGTCTCGCAGGACGAACACGAGGCGGGTGTCGCCCTGGCGCTCGGGAACCTTCACCTCGACGTCCAGCGTGCCTTTGCCCAACGTACGGGCGGATTGCAGGACCTGGAAGGCCGTGTTGATCGTCCCGCCCCCGACCAGGAGCGACTCGTCCTTCGGCAGGCCCGTGGCCGTCAGGGTCACGGTCGAGCCTGGCGGGCCATGGTCCGGCGAGAGGGTGAGGCTCGTGGCGCCCGCACCATCGGCCAGGCCGATCCGCCGAACGAGCCGCTCCAACCGTCCCTTGAGGTCGGGTTGCGGTCGAGCAGGTCCTGGGCGGAGGCGCCGACCTGACCGGCGACGCGGCCCACGGCATCGTTGGCCTAGCGCCCCAGATGGTTGAGGCAATCCGCGAGACCCTGGCCGGTCGCCGGCCGCAGGCGCAGGGTGGCGCCGATCTGCAGGTCGCTCGACCCGTCGATGGACGGATTGGCGGCCAGGAGGGCGCCTTCCGACACGTTGCAGCGGCTCGCGATCCGGCTCACGGTATCGTCGGGCAGGACCTTTACGGGACCTTCCCCGGAGGCCGCCTCCTGCGCGTCGCCATGACCAGCGGTTGGCATGCCCGTCTCGATGATGAGGGAAAGGGCGGTCAAGCGAGAGGTCCGTCGTCGCATCCTGAACTCCCGACCGCTTCAGATGCCATCCGCAACGTGTCTAACGACGGGCCGTTCCGTCACTCCCGAGGGCGGCCAAGCGCAGGATGCACTGAGATTCCCGATGCGCTTTAGAGGGGAAATTGGAGCGTCCGTGACGCTGATTTCACATTTGTGGACGGACGATCCAGCGTCTGGGTGATCTCCTCGTAGCGTCGAGGATCGGACGTCGACGACGTAGCGTCCTTCGATCAGGACCCGATCATGTGGCCCAGGGGTTTCAGGGGCTCTACGCGGTCGGATACGATCTTCATCATCGCCAGCAGAGGCACCGCGAGCAAAGCCCCCGGGATGCCCCAGAGCGTGTGCCAGAAGAAAACCGAGAGGATCACGAGGAAGGGGTTGAGCGTGAAGCGCTTGGCCAGGAGCAGAGGCGTGATCATCTCGCCTTCGGCGATATGGATCAGCAGGTAGAGGCCCGCGGGCAGGAGTGCGAACCAGGGCCAATCCAAGCTGAGAACGCCCACCACGAAGAAGATCACGATCCCGGCCAGGGGCCCGAGGATCGGGATGAAGTTGAGCAGGAAGGCCGTCGCGCCCCAGAGCAGCGGCGTGTCCAGTCCGCAGGCCCACATGGCGAACCCCGTCGCCACGCCGACGATGGCGTTCATGATGGTGATGGTGACAAGGTAACCCGTGATGTTGGTCTCGATTTCCTGGACGATCTCCACGGCCTGACGCTTGCCGGAGAAGGTCGGCAGCACCTCGACGAACCCGCGCAACAGGCGGTCGCCAGAGGCGAGGAGGAAGAAGAGCAGGATCATCGTCGTGAAGAAGCGGGTCAGGAGGGTAGCTGTGCCGCTCATCAGGTTCCCCGCCAGCGTGGAGGCGGGCCTCGCGGTGACGACGTCGCCCGCGCCCTCCTGCCCGTTGGCCGCGGCGATGCTCTCCAGAGCCTGCAGGCCTTGCTGGAGGACATCCAGGGGCCGGCGTAGCGCTTCGACCTTCTCCTTGAGCAGCGGCAGGCTCTCGGGCGCGCGTCGTATCCAGCCCGACGCGGGTATCGAGGCCGTGAAGCCGACGCCGCCGATGGCCCCGAACACCACCAGGATCAGCAGTGCCGCGGCAAGAGCCTTCGGCAGCCGGAAACGCTTGTGCAGGACCCGCATGGCCGGGGCGAGCAGGAGCTTCAGGACGAGCGCAAGGACGATGGGCAGGATGAGTTCCTGACCGACGTAGAGGGTGTAAACGACCCCGAGGAGGCTCAGGACCAGGATGCCCGCGGAGCGAACGCCGCGTGGGATGGCCTCGCCCGTGGCGACGGCCCGACGGGCCTCACGATCCCCGCGCTCGTCGATCTGGTCATCGGCAAGCGACGGCCGGACCGCACCCTGTTCCCGAGTGAACGCCAAATTCTTTTCCTGAAACCCTGTGCGCGGACAACAGGGGGCGTGATGGAATGATCCGAGCCAGTGTTGCGGGACGTCCGGGAACGCTCCTGGTTGATGGTTCGTGACGGAGGTCTCGATGGTGGCGGGTCTTGCCGAGGCCCACCCGGTGAATTGACTGCTCGTGCCGTCCGCCATCGAGGAATGCGTGCGAGGGCATTTTGGACCGGGGGCAGCCCGAGCCGAGCGTTCTCGGACCCAGTCGACGGCCCGCCTGAACGGGGTCATTCGTCTTTGTGTTACCTGAACGTTCCCGGCCCCAGGCCGTTGAGGCTTGCCTTGCGAGCTTCCGGCGTTCGCTGACGTGGAGCCCGTGAATGCCCGCAATCACCAGGATCGAGTTCGCGACGTCCGAGACCCCGCTGCCTTCCGATGATGGCCATAGCCCGAGGGCGGGGTTCTGGAGCCTGACCCTTGGCTCGGTCGGCGTGGTCTACGGAGACATCGGCACCAGCCCACTCTACGCCTTGAAGGAGTCCCTCCACGCCGCCGCCGGAGGGGGGCACGCGCCCACCCGGGAAATGGTCTTCGGCGTCGTCTCGCTGATCCTCTGGGCGCTCATCCTCATCGTCACGCTCAAGTACGTGCTGCTGGTGATGCGAGCCGACAACGACGGCGAGGGCGGCACGCCCTCCCTGGTCGCGCTGGCCCAGCGTGCCTTGGGCCATTCCGGCGGGTTCGTCATCGTGCTGGGCATGGTCGGCGTCTCGCTGTTCTTCGGCGACGCGATCATCACCCCGGCCATGTCGGTGCTCTCGGCGGTGGAGGGCCTGAAGCTGGTGACCCCGGCCACGGAACCGTACGTTCTGCCCATCAGCCTCGCCATCCTGATCGGCCTGTTCGCCCTGCAGAACCACGGGACGGCGCGGGTGGCGACCTTCTTCGGCCCCCTCACGGCGTTCTGGTTCATCATCATGGCGCTGGGCGGCCTCGGCCACCTCGTCGACGACCCGAGTATCCTGGGGGCGCTCAACCCCGCCCACGGCGTCTCGTTCATCCTGAGCCACGGCACTGCCGGCCTGCTGGCGCTCGGCGCCGTGTTCCTCGCCGTGACCGGGGCGGAGGCGCTCTACGCCGACATGGGACACTTCGGTCGCACGCCGATCCGCGCGGCCTGGTTCGGGCTGGTGCTGCCGGCGCTCGCCCTGAATTATCTCGGCCAGGGCGCCATGCTGCTCGCCCACCCCGAGCGGGCCGAGAACCCGTTCTTCCTGCTCTATCCGTCCTGGGCCCTGCTGCCGATGGTGCTACTCGCCACCGTGGCGACGGTCATCGCCAGCCAGGCGGTGATCACAGGCACCTTCTCGATCACCCAGCAGGCCATGCAGCTCGGCCTGCTGCCGCGCATGCGGGTCCTGCGCACCTCCGAGACCGAGAAGGGACAGATCTATATCCCGCGGGTGAACTGGTGGCTGCTCGTCGCGGTGGTGTTCGTGGTGGTACTGTTCAAGTCGTCGAGCGGCCTTGCAGCGGCCTACGGCATCGCGGTCACCGGCGACATGGTGATCACCGCCTGCCTGCTCTTCGTCGTCGCCTGGAAGGTCTGGCGCTGGTCGCCTGCGGTCGCGGCCGCGGTCATCGTGCCGTTCCTCCTCATCGAGTTGGTGTTCCTCTCGGCCAACGCACTCAAGATCCTCCATGGTGGCTGGGTGCCGCTGACCATCGGTGCCGCCCTCGTCACGGCTATGTGGACGTGGCGGCGCGGTTCGGCCCTGATCGCCGAGGAGATCCATCGTCGGCGCGTGCCGTTATCCGAGTTCACGCGGATGGCCGAGACCGGCTCGATCCAGCGGGTGCCGGGAACGGCCATGTTCCTGACGGGAACGCCCGGCGATACCCCAGGAGCCCTGATGCACAACGTCAGGCACAACCGGGTGCTGCACGCGAACAACTTCATCCTGCACGTCGTCACGGAGGACCTGCCGCGCGTGGCCGACGCCGAGCGTGTCGCCGTGAAGAAGCTGTCCGACGCCTTTTCCTGCGTAACGGTGCGGTTCGGGTTCACCGAACTGCCAGACCTTCCGCGCGCCCTGGCGGCCGCGGGTCTGGACAAGGGTGACCTGTCGTACTTCCTGACGCGGCGGGTGCTGGTGGCCTCGCCGGAGACAGGCATGCCAGTGTGGCAGGACAGGCTCTACATCTCGATGGCCCGTGCGGCCACGGACGCGTCCCGCTACTTCCGCATCCCGGTCGACCGGGCTGTCGAGATCGGCGCCCGGATCGACATCTGATCCCGGGGAGGTCCGAGTGCGGTCGGGAATGTTTTCGGTCCCTTGCGAGCGGCGGTCGTGCTCGTCACGCGTCAGATCAGGCTGTCTCCTTCGCCCTACGCATCTCTTGGCCATCCTGGGTGACCGGCAGACTTCGGCTCGTAGACCGTTCGCGCGGTAGCACCGCGGTGCTTTCACGGTCGGCAGGGCCACCTATGTCTGCCTTAGCAAAGCACGCCGCCGAAAGCGGCCAAACTGCACTCCACCCCAAGCGTACGTTCCCAGCTTGTGCAAAGGGTCGAAAGCGGCCGGGGACGGTGGTCTGGGGAAGGTACGCCTTTCTCAGACTGGTGCTTGCGACCGCTTCCAACCCAGATAAAACATCACCGCTGACTTCACGCCCCCTGGGCCGGTGTCCCCTGCCGCGCCACATCAGAGGCTGAGGTCGAGGGAGGAGTATCATCGTGGCAATTCAAGCGCGAACGGGAGGCCTGTCCCCGGCTCAGGCCGCGGTAGTCGCGATCGGCGCCGTCACGGCGGCGCTTTTGATCGGACGGCGCGCGAGCCCGACGCCTGAACACCCTAGAACGCAGCGGTGGTATCGGCGTCTCGACAAACCGGACTACACGCCGCCGTCCCTTGTCTATCCTGTCGCTTGGACCGGCATCCAGGCGTCGCTCGCCTATGGCGGCTACCGACTGCTGCGTACCGAGGGGTCGCCCGAGCGGACGACGGCCTTGGCGTTCTGGGCGGCGAACCAAGTCGGCATCGCGGGCTGGAGTGAGGTGTTCTTCGGTCATCGCTCGACGGGATGGGGCGCCGTCGCCTCGGCCGCGCTGGGCGCGAGCGCGGTTGGCTACGTGGCGGCGGCCAATCAGGCGGACAAAACCGCCGGTCAACTCGGCATCCCGCTGGTCGCGTGGGTGTCATTCGCGACGCTGCTCGCCGAGGAGATCTGGCGGAAAAATGACTAAGCCGTATTCCGTATGCTGATGTTATGCGATTGCCTGACTGCAAAGTGGTGGGTGTCTGCTTCCGGCATCATGCCAAAGGCTGCTCCCTACCCAACACGGACGTCGGCCTTTATCTCAACAGCCTGAGAGTGGACCTTTCGTGGGCCTGAGAAGGGTCGGGGCAGTCCTTTGCGTCGGGTATCAAGCGTCTGATTTCGACTACAAGCGCCGCCATCCCTCCCATGCCGAAGCCCATCCCGGTGAGGTTGGCAGGTATTCGGCCACTCCTCACCCGCGCCCGATGGGTTGTTCTACTGGGAAGCGGTCGCGGGACTCAGGAAGGCTGCGGAGATGACGGGGAGCGGCACGTCCAGGGCGCAACGCAATCCTGTCCGGTCGAAGTCGAGGGTCACGTTGCCGTCGAGCTCACGCTCGATGCTCGCGTTGATCAGCCGGGTGCCGAAGCCCCGTCGACCGGGGGGAGCGGTCGGCGGCCCCCCATGCTCGACCCATGACATCCGGAGGCGGCGGGTTCCGCCTTCGCCATCCACCACGCCCCAAGCCACCAGCACCCCGCCGCCGGACACCGACAACGCGCCGTATTTGGCTGCGTTGGTGACAAGCTCGTGCACCGTCATGCCGAGCGAGAGCACGTGACGCGGCGGCAGATCGAGGTCGGGTCCCGTCAGGACAAAGCGCGTGTCGCCGCCCCGGTAGGGTCCGATCTCGCCTTCCAGCACGTCCCGCAGGAGCGCGCTCGACCAGTCGTCCTTCGTCAGGAGGTCATGGGTCTTCGACAGGGCGAGGATGCGCGCTTCCAGGCGCTCGCCCGGCGCCTCGCCGCCCCGGGCCGACTGGCGGGCCAGCGCCTGCACCGTGGCGAGGGTGTTCTTCACCCGGTGGTTCAGCTCATGCAGCATGATGACCTGACGCTCCTGCAGGGCGCGTCCGTTGCTCACCTCGTCGCGCAACTCCGCCACGTTGCGCTGCAGGGTCGTCGCCATGCCGTCGAGCTTGTTCCCCAGGCGCCCAAACTCGTCGGGGCCGTCCAGTCCGGTGCGCGCGGCGAGATCGCCGGACTGCCAGGCCGATGCGGTGCGCAGCAGGCGGTCGAACGGCCGTCGGATGAACTGCCGCCCCGCGAGCAGGGCAGCCGCGACCGCCCCGGCCGCCCCCAACACGATCAGGACCACGCCCCGGCGGGTAGCGGCGTCGATGTCGGCGTAGGCGACTTCCCGGTCGCGTCCCACGGTGACCCAGGCGGCCGCCGCCGGCCCGGTCGGGTGGGCGTTGGCCAACACCCGCTCGCGCCCGTCGATTCCGAGATCGACGCGCACTCCCTCGCCGCGGTCGGCAAGGAGGCGTTGGCGGTCCCCGGGGATCGGCTTCCCGACCCAGGCCTCGCCGCCCGGGTACCGGACCATGATGGTCCGGTCCTCGTCCGCCACGGTGACCGAGGTGCTGGGCAGGCGCAGGTTGCGCTGCAGGTATCGCGCGAACCAATCGAGGTCGACCGCCGCCGCCAGGACGCCGAGGTTGCGGCCGTCGGCGTCGCGGAGCGGCTGGGCGAAGTGCAGGGAGGGCCTCCCCGTCGCCATGCCACGGGCGTAGGTGCCCATGACGAAGGCGTCCGTCGCCACCGCGCGGCGGTGATAGGCACGCTCGGCGTTGGTGTAGGCCCCGGGTGCCGATCCGACGCTGTTGCATACGACCGCTCCGTCCGTCCGCGTCACGGCGATGATCGCGAGATGGGGCGAATCCCGTAGGGCCCGGCGCAGGTAGTCCGTGCATCCCATCGGATCGAGCGAGAGCACCCTGGGATCCTGCGCCACGTAGTTAAGTGCCTGGCGCACGGTCTCCGCGACCTGGGCGAGGTCTTCCGCCACGGTGCGGGCAGTGGCCATGGTGTCGGCGCGCACGGCTTCGTCGCGCGAGGCGCGCAGGGCGTACTCGTTGTAGCCCTGGATCGCGAGCGCCGGTGCGAGCGCCAGCAGGACGAGGAGCAGGATGCGGGACGTCAGGGACACGTCTAGTCGTTCCGGGATGGTTGCGTGCGAACGTCAAGGCCGTGGTCGGTTCCTGCCGCCCCGGCAGAATGTCATCCATGAGAGGCGCGAACGTTAAGGCTATGGATCAGGAGCCGACAAGGTTTGCCGCCATTACGTTATCGGTCACGCTCGTTGCGGCCACGCCACGGCGTCGCGCTATTGCACACTTCGGCCCGTCGCCCGCCTCAATCCCGGCATATCGGGCATTCGATTGACGGTCCGCGAACCGCCCGGTGGTACGGCGGGCGGTGTTGGGACCAAGGTGGGGGTCGAGGGTGTTCGAACGATCAGGGCGTGCGACCGCCGCCGCCATCGCCTTGGCCACGTCCGTCGCGGTGTCTGCCTGCGCCAGCCGGCCGACGGGCGTGCTCCTACCCATCGCCGACGCGGCGCCCGTCGCGGGCACCTCCCGCGTCGACATGCTCGTCGCCACCACCCGCAAGTCCGCAACCGACCGCGGCGTGCTGTTCTCCGGCGAGCGCGGGGAGGCCGTGACCTACACCGACCTTGCGGTGTCGATCCCGCCCGATGGCATTCGCCAAGCCGGCACCGTGCAATGGCCGGAACGCCTGCCCGGCAACCCAGCCACCGATTTCGTCGCCCTGCGCGCCGATCCGGTGGAGCGCGGCAAGGTCGCGGCCTGGACCGGCCGCGCCGTCAGAGGACGGGGCAAGCGCCATGTGCTCGTCTTCGTGCATGGGTTCAACAACAAGTTCGAGGACGCCGTCTTCCGGTTCGCGCAGATCGTGCACGATTCCGGCGCTGAGGTCGCGCCGGTGCTGTTCACGTGGCCGTCCCGCGGCTCGGTGCTCGCCTACGGTTACGACCGGGAGAGCACCAACTTCTCACGCAACGGCTTGGAGACGCTGCTGCGCGACCTTGCCAAGGACCCGAACGTCGGCGAGGTGACGGTGCTGGCTCACTCCATGGGCAACTGGCTGACCCTGGAGAGCCTCCGGCAGATGGCCATCCGCGACAAGCGCGTGGCACCGAAGATCAAGAACGTGATCTTGGCGGCGCCGGACGTCGACATGGACCTCGCCCGGGGCGCCTTCCACGACATGGGCAAGGACCGCCCGCGACTGACGCTCATGGTGTCGGGCGACGACCAGGCGCTCGCCGTCTCGCGTCTCGTCTGGGGCGACAGCGTGCGTCTGGGGGCCATCGACCCGAACGCCGAGCCGTACAAGTCGGAGCTGGAGCGCGAGAACATCGGCGTGCTTAACCTGTCATCCGTCAAGTCGGACGACGCCTTGAACCACGGCAAGTTCGCCTCCGGGGACGTGGTCGCGCTTCTCGGCAAGCGGCTCGCCGACGGTCAACCGATCTCGGATGGCAAGATCGGGATCGGCGACAAGATCGTTGGCACGGCCGCGAGCGCTGCGTCCACGGTAGCCACCGGCGCCGCGCTGGCGGTTGCTGCGCCCGTCGCCTTGATCGACCCGCAGACGCGCGAGACCTACGGCGACCATCTCTCAAACGTCGGCAGCGGTTTCAGGGACACCATCGGTTCCACGGTCGACCTCGCCGGGGCACCGGTCCGGGCGATGACGGGTGGCGGTCGCTGAAGGTTGCAGTCACGGGAATGTCCACATCGTTACCGGGAGGGGGATCGTGACGTTCCGCTTGGACGTGGATGGCATTGCCGTCGATATACGGCACGCCGCGCGGCACCGGGTCCCGGCATATCGCCCTGGGTTCCCCTAGGCCGGAATGCGGGACGTTCCAAACGAGGCAGTGGCGAACCGGACATCCCGGGATCACCGGCGCGCTCGGACCGGATGCCCGGGATCCCCGCGTCGCGAGGCCGGACGGCGGGATGGGCGACGTTCTCCCGCTCTTTCGCCTCTGGGGGATCATCAATGACCGCCAGGGGCAAGCATGCAAACTTGCACGTCCCCGGCGGGAGACCCGGCGCGGTGGCCTCGGGCTCGGTCACATGCCGCAAAGCGCGATGGGGCGTACCCGGTCAGCGAACGTCGATGGGGCCGGGCGGCTGGGGAGCGGGCGGATTCCCTTCAGGCCCCTGCGGCGCGGGCGGCGGATCGCCGATGGGTGGGGTCGGGTCGTCGCCGGGTCGAGGCGTGTCGGACATGCGTTCGTCTCCTGCTGCCGGGCACGTCATGGATGTCCGGCAATTGGGGAACGCGCGTGTCCGCCCTTGGTCCCGCCATCAGGCGGGGATCGGAGCTTCCTCGAAGTGCACGTGGGTGATCACCCGCCGCATCTCGGCCACCAGAGCCTCGACCTCCGCCATCGGGATGCCGGGCCTCAGGTCGAACGCGAACGGCTTCATCGCGTCGGCGGCGCCCGTACCCGGCGTCCCCTGCTGCTCCAGCAGGATGTACGGATTGCCGTTCTCGTATTCCTTCACGCGCACGCACAGGTCGATGAGTTGGGTCACGGTCGCCTCCGACGTCGTCGCCAGCAAAAAAATCGTATCAGGCCGCGATGGCCCATCTGCGGTTCGACGGCACGGCACGGTGCTCGCGATGCTCGGCGGCAATCGCCCGGCTGAGGGCCTTTCCTGCGGCCTCGACATGCACCGGGCATGGGCTCGCCTGCGCCAGCATCAAGAGATTGGCGGCTTCGAGCCATGCATGGTCGGACCGGACGACGGGCAGGCGCATCGCCTCCACGACGCGGCGTGCCTCGGCCACGTCGAAGAGGATATCCGGAAATCCCGTGAGCCCCCTGGTGGCGACCGGGGCTGGAAATAGAATTTCCTTAGCGACCATGGCGGTTTTTCCTCCTGCGACACCGACAGAAAAGCTCGGCAATTGTGGTCGCATGATTGAGAAACGATGGCCGCATTCGGATTGATGACGATGCCTCGAACAGGGATACTGGATTTGGCCTGTCGAGGCAGTGTTGCCACGGGTGATTGCCGCCCCGTCATCCGGGCGAGGATGTGCTATCCCTCGCCTTCGAGGTGACGCGGACGAACCACCGACGGCGTTCGGAGGGTTCCCGGGCCTACGACGATCCGGCCTGGAGCGCCTTCATGGAAACCAGCGTGGCAACGGCGGTGCTGTGCATCGTGGGCGGCGGGATCGCGGCCCAGGTCCTTGCGGCGCGCCTGCGCATCCCGGCCATCGTCCTCTTGCTCGGGGTCGGGTTCCTCGTCGGGCCCGTGCTCGGATGGCTGCATCCGTCCGCCGAGTTCGGCCCGAATTTGCGGCCGCTGATCGGGTTGGCGGTGGCCATCGTCGTCTTCGAAGGCGGTCTCGCCCTCGACTTCCGTGAACTTCGTGCGTCCGGCGAGGGCGTGCTCCGGCTCACCGCCTTCGCGTTGCCCATCAACTTCGTGTTGGGCACGCTCGCCGCCCACCTGATCGGCGGTATGATGTGGGGGCCGGCATCCGTGTTCGGCGCCATCCTCGTCGTCACCGGTCCGACCGTGATCCTGCCGCTCCTGCGCCATGCCCGGCTGGAGCGCCGCTCGGCCGCGTTCCTGAAGTGGGAGGCCATCGTCAACGATCCGGTCGGCGCCATCCTCACGGCGGTCGTCATCGAGATCCTCGTGGAGGTGCCCAACCATACCGCAGAGGAGGCGGTGGGCTCCCTCGCGCTCCACCTCGCCGAGGGCGTTCTCGTCGCCTGCGGCCTGGGCGTCGGATCGGCGCTGTTCGTGGCTTCGGCATTCCGGCACGACCTCGTCCCGGAGACCCTGAAGACGCCGGTGCTGCTCGCGCTCGCGCTCGTCGCCTACGTCGTGCCGAACCTGCTGATGCACGAGGCCGGCCTGATCGGCGCGACCGTGTTCGGTATCGCGCTTGCCAACCGGCACGTACCCGGCCTGGGGGAGCTGCGCCGCTTCAAGGAGGCCCTCGTCGTCCTTCTGGTGTCCTGCCTGTTCGTGGTGCTGACCGCCGACCTCGACGTTGCGGTCCTCGGCAAGCTGACCCTGCCGATCTTGGGACTTACGGCGGCGGTCCTGTTCGTTGTGCGCCCGGCAGCGATCTGGCTCGCGACCCTGCGCAGCGACCTCTCGTGGCGCGAACGCCTGTTCGTTGGCTGGATCGGGCCGCGCGGCATCGTCGCGGCCGCCGTCGCCGGGCTGGCCGGTCCTCGCCTCAGCGAGGCGGGGTACGCCGGCGGCGACCTGATCCAACCGACCGTGTTCGCGGTCATCGTTGCGACCGTGCTCGCCCACGGCTTTTCCCTGGGCCCGCTCGCCCGCAGGTTCGGCCTGTCGACCGCCGCCGATACGCAGCGGCTCGCGGTGGTCGGGGCCTCCCCATGGGCGAGCGACATGGTGATCGCACTCCATCAAGCGGGCGTACCGGTCGTGATCATCGACATCTATCCCGGCGCCATGCTGGCCGCGCGGGAAGCGGGGGTGCCGACACTGCAGGCGGAGCTCCTTTCGCGATCCGCCGAGGAAGGGATGGCCGACCATCCTCCGGACCACCTCCTCGCCGCGACACGGGACGAACTCTACAACGCCCTCGTATGCACACGGCTGGCCCCGGAGATCGGTCGCGAGCGCGTCTACCAAGTCGCCCCGTCCCAGAACCACCTGTTGCACGCGGACACCGGCGTCAGCCGTGATGCCCGCGGAAAGGTATTCGGAGATGCGGACGCCAGCTTCGATGCGTTGGCGGGACGGCACGAGGCCGGGTGGCGGTTCGTGGTGAGCGACCCGGCTGCCATCGCGCAGCGGGACAACATACATCTACTGGCCATCAAGGCCGACGGAAGCCTCGAATTCGTCTCGGTCGATCACGAGGCGAACGAGGCTGTTTTGGGAGACCGGATGCTGATCCTGCAGGCGCCCGGCATGGCGAAGTTCGATGCCGATGACCGAATCGCCATGATGCCTGCCTGAATGGTCGCCTACCGCGGGATCGATCCGTCCCGGTTGCGGCGCCACCGCACGAACCTCGCAAGCCGTATCGGCCGGCCGCACCCCGGCCTCATGGACGGCACGTTCGACGTCGTCTCGTTAGGTGGAGAAGCCTTGGCATCGGTGCAGCGACCAGCATTGGGCACGACCGCACCGGTCGATGCCATCGGAACGAGGGCGCGGCATCTCGACCGGTGCGGCAACTCCCGCAAGTCCCTTCACGTTTGATTCGATGGTTCAAAATCATCCGCTCCGGTTCGATCCTTCCTTCGAGACCAGTCCCGCGGACGAGGACGAAACCCAGCGGGGCCTGACCGAGGCCATGCTCTCCATCCAGCGCAAGACCCACGCCGACACCGGCCACGCCTATCGCGCCGTCCACGCCAAGGCACATGGTTACCTCCGGGCGCGGTTCGAGGTACTGGCGGACCTGCCGCCAGCGCTCGCGCAGGGTCTGTTCGCCCTTCCGGCCAGCTACGACGCCATCCTCCGGTTCAGCACCACTCCGGGCGAGTGTCCTCCACGACGGCGTCTCCACCCCGCGCGGTGCCGCCCTCAAGGTCCTGGGCGTGCCCGGTCCGCGCCTGCCCGGCAGCGAGGGCGAGACCACCCAGAATTACGTGTTGGGCAACTCGCCATCGTTCCAGATCGGCACCGCCAAGGGCTTCCTCCGCCAGCTCAGGCCCCTGGCCGCCACCACGGCGCGCGCGGAGCCCGTCAAGAAGGTCATCTCGGCCGTGGCGCGCACCGCCGAGGCCGCACTGGAAATGGTCGGCGGGAAATCGGCGACGCTGACCACCCTGGCCGGGCAGGCGAAGACCAACCTCCTTGGAGACAGCTTCTTCTCCCAGGCCGCACTGCTCCATGGCGAATACTTCGCCAAGGTGGCGCTCTCACCGGTCTCGTCCGAACTCATCGCCCTTTCGCAGAGCCCCATCGAAACGTCCGGCCATCCCGACGCGATCCGCGAGGCCGTACGCGAACACTTCCGGAAATGTCCCGCCGTCTGGGAGCTGCGGGTCCAGCTGGCGACGGACATCGACGCGATGCCGGTCGAGGACGCATCCGCGATGTGGCCCGAGGATGAGAGCCCCTACGTCCCCGTCGCCCGCATCACCGCCGTCCCGCAGGACACTTGGTCGGACAGCATGCGAGAATGGGTGGAGGACCGACTGGCCTTCAATCCGTGGACCGGCCTCGCCGCGCACCGGCCGCTCGGCTCGATCATGCGCGCCCGCCGTCCCGCCTACGCCGCCGCCCGTGCCTATCGGTCCCAGGGCAACGAGATCGAGATCCGGGAGCTGGAGGGGATGCGCGTCGCCTAATACCAACCGGCATTGATCATAACCGATAGGCCCACTGGCGCAGTCCGATGGACATGATGATCCAGGGTTGGGCGACGAAGCGTTTCCAGGCCTCACAACACCGATCGAGGATGTCGTCGTAGGAGGTGAAGATCCGGTCGCCCAGCCAGTTGTCGCGCAGGAATTGCCAGACATTCTCGACCGGATTGAGTTCCGGTGCGCAGGCCGGCAGCGTGAGCAGGGTGATGTTGTCGGGCACGACGAGGTCGTGTGCGATGTGCCATCCGGCGCCGTCGAGGATCAGCACGGCATGGGCGCCGGGATCGACGATGCGGCTGATCTCCTTCAGATGCTCGTTCATGGCGGAGGTGTCGCAACGGGGCATGACGAGACCGGCGCCCTTGCCTTTCTCGGGGCAGATCGCCCCGAAGATGTAGGCATGGGCGGTCCGCTGGTCCTTTGGGGCCGAGGGCCGGCTTCCGCGGCGTGCCCAGCGACGCGGCAGGGTGTTCTTCTGGCCGACACGGGCTTCGTCCTGCCACCAGACCTCTATGGCCGTGCCGGCCGGCAAGCCTGCGCGGATCGCGTTCACCGCGAAGGGCAGACTTTTTTAAACGCCACCAGGGCGGCCGGATCCTGCTCGTGATGGCGCGGGCGGGCCGAGAGTTTGCGAAAGCCGAGGTGCTTGACCGTGCGTCCCACCGTGCTCTCGTCCAGGCTGACGCCGAAGCTGGCGTAGATCCATCCGGCCAGATCCTTCAGCCGCCAGCGCACGACCCCGTGCCGATCCGGGTCCGGCCCGCTCTCGACGATCCGCGCCAGCGCCTGGCGCTGCGTCTCGTTCAGCTTGGGACGGTTGCCGGGTGCCTTGCCGTCGATCAGGCCGACCGGCCCTTCGGCGTTGAAGGCCAAAACCCAGTCGCGCACCGTCTGCAGGCTCACCGCCCCGATCCGGGCGGCGTTCGTGCGGCTGCCGCCATCGTAAATCTCGGCCAACGCCACCAGACGGCGGCCCTGACCCGCATCCCGGCCGGCCCTGGCCAGCCTCCGCAGATCATCGGCCGTGAAATCCTGCCGCAAAGCCACCGCAGCCGACATGGCAAACCCTCCCGGTTCGCCTCATCGAATCAGATCCGCCCACGCAACGAAACCCCGTGAGTCACCCTCAGCGTCGATTGGTATAAGACCACTAGCTGTCTGGTTGCGGAACGTTGTTGGGATGCTGCTCGTTGGGCAATCGAGGAATACGCTTGGCGTTTTGAGGGATCGCGCGGCGTTGCGACCGTCAGGAGGAGCCGCTGATGCTCGCCATCCACCCGAACGCCCGCACCACCCCAGCCGTGCGCGTCGAGATTGCTCGGTCCTCTGAAGGCTCCAGCGTTCTGGCCCGGCGCTACGGCGTCTCGACTGAGACCATTCGCAAGTGGCGGCAGCGCGGTCCCACCGACTGTCGGGATCGTTCGGCCCGACCCCACAAGCTACCCTGGCGTGCCAGCGATGAAGAGCGCGCCATCGTGTGTGCGCTCCGCCGCAGCACCGGCTTTCCTCTCGATGCGCTGACCTTCGTCGTCATCCACTTCCTGCCGCACCTGAACCGGGATGCGGTCTACCGCATCCTCAAGGCCGAGGGCCTCAATCGCCTGCCGCCGTCCGAACAGGTCCGCAAGCCGCACGGTACTTTCAAGGACTACGAGGTCGGCTTCGTGCACGTTGACGTGAAACACTTGCCCAAACTGCGTGATCGAGACGGCATCACTCGCAAGCGCTACCTGTACGTCGCTATCGACCGCGCCTCGCGCTTCGTCCACCTCGCTGTCAAAGACGACGAGACGGCAGCGTCCGCCGTCGCCTTCCTGACGGATGCGCTTGGTGCCTTTCCCTTCCGGGTCACCCACCTGCTGACCGACCGCGGATCCTGCTTCACAGCCGACGCCTTCGAGGCTGCCTGTGCGCGCCACGCCGTGCAACACCGCAAGACCCGACCCTACACGCCAAAGACCAATGGCATGGTCGAGCGCTTCAACGGTCGGGTGCAGCGGGAGGTGTTGGGCATTACGATCTACAGCCACGTCGACCTGGAGACCGTCCTGCGCGGCTTCAACGCGGCCTACAATGCTCGCCGACAGCGCGTGCTGAAGGGGCTGTCACCCGAGATGGTCCTGCGCCAGCGCATCGAAGCCGATCCTGCGCTGATCAATCCATCTTACAGACCGCTCAAGCCCGGCATCCTCCGGAAAGCCCTTCGCATCGTCGCAGACGCCAAGGAGGTCTCACAACCAGACAATATTCGGCAAGGGGGGTTCGTGCTTCGTCGGGTTGTGCGCAAAGCTTGCTCGGGGCGACGATCCTTCATGGCGGCCCGCACGCGGATCACGGCATGGCCGCTCGACCGACTTTCGTCGTCGGTGCAGGTCCGGAGGGATCGCGGGGTGGGTGCCCGCCCCGGCACGAGGACGAGGCGGCCGGCTCACGGTACGCGAGGGGGCAATGGCGCACCGTGAAGGCGTCGGGCGGGAGCGGACCGGTCATCCCCCAGCCAGGGCATAGCCGATGCCGACGGCAAGGAAGGCGAAGGCAACCAGGAGGGGAAGCATACGCATCGGTGCATCCTCCCGACCGTCCGAGGTCTGCGTCGTCCGATTACTTGTTGTCGTGGGAGTGACCGTGGGCGTGCCCGTCCTTGTCGAAATGGATCGGCTTGCCGTCCTTGCCGACCTCGCGGGCCTCGCTCTTGCGCGGGTCGTCGCGATGGGCCGGACCGCCGGCGACCCCGCCGGTGTTCGGCGCGGCCCGCTCGGGATTGGAGGTGTAAAGACGGAACCCGAATGGCGGCATAGCTCGGCGGTGTGGGGCGGAAGCATTTACGGCGCGCCGTTATCAGCTGCCTTAATACCCGGACTGCCCGTCGTAGGCGAAGGGGGATACGGCCAAGCGGAACTCGGCTTCGCCGCCGCCGCGAATGCCATTCCGCCCAGGGGTCCCTGACGGGCCGGCCTTCGCTCATCGGAGGTTCGCCCGGTCCACCCATGGGTGTGACTTCAGCCATCGGTGGCCGAGCCAGCGTGCCTGAACGCGTCGTCTAAAGGCATCATCAACCCTTTTCCCCACTTCATTCATCGAAGACCGTTCATCAAGGACGCGCCAGGGGAAGCGTGACGTGCCAGCGCCGACGGCAGGAGTTCTCGCGAACGGCCGGAGGCGGGGACGCACCGCGGCCTTGTCATGCGGTCTTGTCCTGACCTGCGGGCTGGCGCCCGTCGTTCTTGCGCTGGAGCCGCGTCCCGGCGAGCCCGTCGTCGTCCTCACCCTACGGCCCGATGCACCGATCCCTCGCGCCGTCCTCGCTTCGGGCGCCTCCGTCCTGTGGCTGTCGTCCGGAGGCCACGTCGCCGTACTCGACGGGACACGGTCCGGCCTTACGACCGAACTGCGTCGCTCCGGCGCCCTCGTCCTCGCCGCCGGTCCCCTGGGCGCCTGCCTGCCAGGCGTCCGTCGCCCCGCTGCCCTCACCGGACTTGCCCAATCATGAACGAGACCAGCCTCGACCGCCTCCGGCGGACTTTCATGCCCATCATGCTCGGGGCTATCGCAATGCTCTGGCTCGTCGTTTCCGCCCTTGGATGGTGGCTCGACGCTTCGCCGGTGGCGGTGACCCTCCTCGGTGGCATCCTGATCGCGGCGGTCGCGGCCTGTGCCCTCCGCCTCGGCCCGGCCATGTCCACGCGACACCTCAGCTCCGCCGCCCTGATGGCGATGGTCGGTCTGCTGGTATTGGTCACGTCGGGCACGCATCTCCAGATCGACACCCACATGGTGTTCTTCGCGGCCCTCGCCGTCGCGGCGGGTTGGGGGTGCTGGTCCTCCATTCTGGTGGCGGCAGGCGTCGTGGCCGTCCATCACCTTGCGCTGAACGTGGCTTACCCCGCGGCGGTGTTCCCGTCAGGCGCCGACTACCTTCGCGTCCTTCTGCATGCCGTGGTGGTCGTGGCCGAGGCCGGCGCCCTGATGCTGGCGGCCCGGCAACTCGCGTCGGCCCTCGACTTAGCGGATGCCGCCGCCCACCATGCGGCTGAGAGCGCCTCCGCCCGCAGCCTGTCCGAGCAGGCCGCGCGGCGGGAGCGGGGACTGGAAGCCTACCGGCAGCAGCGTCTGGGTGCCGTCGTCGCGGGCTTCCGCGACATCTTGTTGGAGATCGAGCGTCGCGTCGCCTGTGAGACCTCCGGCTTGAGCGAGACCGCGTTGGCTTTAAGCGTGGTCGCCACGCGGTCGAGCGGGCAGGCCGGGCGGGCCGAGGCGACGGCGTCGGCCGCGGCGGACAACGTGCTTTCCGTGTCGGCCGGTGCCGAGGAGCTCAGCGCCTCAATCTCGGACATCGCCGGCCAGACGGAGCGCGCGCGGCGGTTCATCGCCCACATGGCCGAAATGGCACGCACCACGAGCGGCGAGGTCGGTCAGCTTGCCGAGGTCGCGGCACGAATCGGCACGGTGACCGACCTGATCAAGGCCGTGGCTGACCAGACCAACCTCCTGGCCCTGAATGCGACCATCGAGGCGGCGCGAGCGGGCGAGGCCGGAAGGGGTTTTGCGGTCGTTGCGACCGAGGTCAAAGCGCTTGCGGCGCAGACGATGAAGGCTGCCGACGAGATCTTCGGTCAAGTCGGCGCCATCCAAGGTTCGACCGCACGTACGGTCGCCGCCGTCGAGGCCATCGCCACGGCCACCCGCGAGGTCAATGCCCTGACGCATGCCATCGCCGATTCTGTCGGGCAGCAGCAGGCTGCGACGCAGGAGATCTCCACCACGGTCGCACAGGTGGCACAGGGCAGTTCCGAGGCACATGCAAGCGCAACCGAAGTTTCGCGCGCGACGCAGGAGACCCGGCGCCACGCCGATACGGCGCTCGTCACCTCCGAGACGCTGAAGGCGGTTGCGGCCGACCTTGCCCGGTCAGTGGGCAAATTCGTCACGATGGTGTCCGGCGAGGTTGATGAACGGCGCAGCGTCCTGCGTGTCGATGTCGATGAGCCGGGCACCATTCGTGCCCGCGGTGGACGGCATGCGGTGCGCGTCAAAGAGGTCTCGATGCACGGCGCACGTCTCACAGGCGTGCCTCACCTCGCTCAGGGTGAGGCCGTCGAGCTTGAGATCTCGGGCGGCATGCGGGTCGCCGCCGAGGTCGCATGGAGCGAGGATGGCGAGGTCGGGTTGCACGTCCGGGCTGGCCTGCGCCATCCGGCGCTGGATGCCGTTCCGGGACGCGCCGCGGCTTGAACGTACATTGGCCACGTAGCGGGCATCGGGCATCGGGCATCCGAAGGAGTGGGGCGATTGTAGGTCACAAAAAGCCCCGGCCCATGGGCGATGTCCCGCATGACGGTCACCGTCGTCCTCGTCGCGATTGCGATGCTGCTCGCGTTCTCGGCCACTGCCTATGACTTCATCTTCCGCCTCGTAACCATTCCCCTGAGATAGCTGCACCTGCCGGGTGGCGACCGCAGCCCGGGCGCGGGCCCCCTCAGCATGACGCCGATGTCCCAAGCTAGGGACTGTACCGACCAATTTACGCGATGCGGTCGGTGCCCCCCGACGGCCAAACCCGTCTGTTTAGGTGGTATCGGATAGCGTTACCCGATACCGCGACTGCAACCCCTCCATCGACGGCATTCCCCAAGTCGGAGGGTAGCTGATAGCGCCAGGCGATACCTGCCGTCGCAGTCGAGTATCCCGCCTCCGACGGCCCCAGCCGTGACGGGCGCTTATTTTGACCCCGGAAGCTTTGCATAGAACAACGGTCACACCGCCCCTGACCCTGACGGACATGCACCGCGCGATCCTCCCAAGGTCATTGAGGGTCAGATCCTGGTCCGGAGGAGCCGCAGGGCGTTCGCCGTGACGAGCACGGTCGCGCCGGTGTCGGCGAGGATGGCGGGCCAAAGCCCGGTAATGCCAAGGACGGTCGTGCAAAGGAGCACCGCCTTGAGGCCCAGCGCGATGACGACGTTGGCCCTGATGTTCGCCATCGTGCGCCGCGACAGGACGATCATCCGGGCGACGTCGGCCACCCGTCCGTGCAGGATGGCGGCGTCCGCCGTCTCAAGCGCGACGTCCGCAGCCCCGCCCATGGCGATCCCGACGTCGGCCGCGGCCAGGGCGGGCGCATCGTTGATGCCGTCCCCGACCTTCGCCACGACCTTGCCGCCCGCCTGCATCTCGCGGACGATGCCCAGCTTGTCCTCGGGAAGGAGTTCGGCCCGGGGCGTCATGCCGAGGGTTTTCGCGATGGCGCCTGCCGTCCGGCGATTGTCGCCCGTCAGCATGACCACGTCGACGCCGAGCGCGCGGAGAGCGGCGATGCCGTCCACGGCATCGGGTCTTGGCTCGTCCCGCATCGCCACGAGCCCCGCCACTGCGGTGCCAGCGAGGAGGACGGACACCGTCATGCCCTCGTCGGTCAGGGCCGTGATGCGCGAGTCCTGCTCAGGGGTGAACGCGACGCGTTCGGCAGCCGCCTGCGCCGAACCAAGGAAGATCTCGACCCCGCCGACCTTCCCGAGAATTCCCTTTCCGGCGAGGGCTTCGGCCTGGGCGGCAGGCGGGATCGGGGCAGCTACCTCTGCGGCCTTGGCCAGGATCGCGCGGGCGAGCGGATGATTCGAGCCGCTCTCCAGGGCGGCTGCGAGGGAGAGGACCTCGCGTTCCGGTCGCCCGAAGGGCACCACGTCCGTGACCCGTGGCTTTCCCAGGGTCAGGGTCCCGGTCTTGTCGAAGGCGACCATCGTGACCGTGCCGAGGGTTTCCAGGATGGCACCGCCCTTGATCAGGAGCCCGCGGCGGGCGCCCGCCGACAGGCCGGCGGCGATGGCCGTGGGCGTCGAGATGACGAGGGCGCAGGGGCAGCCGATGAGCAGGATCGCCAGGCCCTTGTAGATCCATTCGTGCCACTGTCCGCCGAGGAGGAGCGGCGGCACCGTCGCCACGAGCACCGCGACCGCGACGACGGCCGGCGTGTAATACCGGGAGAAGCGGTCGATGAACCGTTCGGTCGGGGCCTTGGCGTCCTGGGTTTCCTCGACGAGGCGGACGACCCGGGCGATGGTGTTGTCCCGCGCCGCCGCCGTGACCCGCACCCGCAGGACGGACCCGCCGTTGATGGTCCCGGCGAACACCGGATCGTCCACGGACTTCCGCTTCGGCACGCTCTCGCCGGTCACGGGCGCCTCGTCGACCTCGCCGGTCCCCTCCGACACGGTGCCGTCCGCCGGGATGCGGTCGCCCGGGCGTACCATCACCGTCGATCCGATTGTCAGCGCCTCCGCCGGGACTTCCTCGACTCGTCCGTCCCGCTCGACGAGGGCGGTTCGCGGCACGAGGTCGGTCAGGCCCCGGATCGAGGCGCGGGCCCGGCTCGCCGCGACGCCTTCGAGAAGTTCGCCGACGAGGAACAGGAACACCACGCTCGCGGCCTCCTCGACGGCGCCGATGAAGACCGCGCCCACGGCCGCGATGGTCATCAGCATCTCGATGGAGAACGGCGTCCCGTGGCGGGCGGCCACGAGTGCCCGCCAGGCAATCGGCACGAGGCCGACCGCCATCGCCGCGAGGAAGGCGTAGGGAGCGATGGCGGGGTAAGCCTGTCCGGCAAGGTACGCGGCCGCAAGGGAGCCGCCGCACGCAAGGGTCAGGCGTCCCCGCGTGCCGCGCCACCACGCCGGATCGTTACCCTGGGACGAAGTTGCGTTCGGCGGTCCTCCCGCTCCGGAGCCGACATCGACCGCAGGGTCGGCTACGCCGAAGCCCAGTGCGGTCACGGTAGCGGCAAGCGTCGCGCGCGTGACGCCGGCGCGGTGCCTGATCGTCACCGTGCCGGCGGGGACGGAGACGGCGACGTCCTCGACCCCGTCGACGCGATTGACGGCGTTCTCGATCTTCGCGGCGCACGAACCGCAATCCATTCCCGTGACGATCAGCCGGAGTGGCGGGATCGAAGGTCGGTTGGGGGCGTCCGGTGCGCCAGGCATCGCGACGTCTGGTCTGGCCATCGACGGTCTTCCTTCTGGGTCGATGACGGCTTAACTCCTCCAGTGGCTAGAGGAGCAAGCGGTAAATGGAAATTTCCATCGGCGAGCTATCGAAACGCACGGGCGTCCTGGCGACGACGGTGCGCTACTACGAGGACGTGGGCCTCATGCCGGCCCCGCCACGTACCGCCGGGGGGCGTCGGAGCTACGGGCAGGCCCACGTGTCGCGGCTGGCATTCATTCGCCATGCGCGGCAACTCGGCTTCGAGGTCGATGCCATCCGCGAGTTGCTTGCGCTCACCGCCCGACCGGACCTTCCCTGCGCGGAGGTCGACGTGATCGCCCGGAAGCATCTTTCCGAGGTGGATGCCCGGATCGAGCGCCTGACCGCCTTAAGGTCCGAGCTTTCGCGCATGGTCGGCGAATGCGGCCACGGGCGCGTCGGCGAGTGCCGGGTCATCGAGGTCCTGTCGGACCACGGCGAGTGCCTGGGCGATGGGCATTGAGGACTGGTTAGGGATGTCAAACCGAGCTAAAACGACTGAGTTGTTCATCGCCACCTCGCCCAGTTCGCCTGGCTCACTACCCTGAGCGGCGAGCATTCGTGCATGATCGGCGAACGCTGGAATGGAAGAGGGCGGGTTATGCCGGTTCCTTGCTGCACTTCAGACTGTGAAGCCGGCGCATCATCACCAGGACGAACAGGCGGCAAGGGCGACGCTCGTGGCCGCGATCATGGGCGCCTGCCGCCTTCACGGCGTCCGGGGCGATGACCTAGTGGCCCGCCATGCCGCCGCCCGGGGACGGGCCGACGCCGCCAAGTCCAGGGACGGCCTTGCCGCGCAACTCGCCGGCGCGTTCCGGGGCGACGTGCTCCAGTTCTGCCACGCCGTCCGGGGCGCCGTCCCGTCGGCCAAGCCGAGCAGAATGCCCCATCCCGAGGGGATGACAGACCCCACGACCCGGGGCGAGCTCCGGGCCGGGAATCTGGCCCGATGGGGATGGGATCGGCTTTTCGCCGTGGCGAATTCCCTGGGCTACGACGTCGTCGTTACCCTGAGGCCACGCGGGATCGTCACCGGCTGACACCTGCTACGGCTTGTCGACCTCCAGCAGGCGGATCGACGTCGCCCCCCGCCGCGCGGTGACGCCCAGGATGTCCTCGACACGAGCGAGGATCTCGGGCTTGGGCTCGCCGTCGGTGATCCAGAGCGACACGTTACTGGGGCAGCCGAAATTCGGGTCGTACCACAACATCAGGCCGTCCGAGGCCGGCGGTAACAGGTATCCGCGGTCTCGGGCATACTGCCCCGCACGCGCCAGCCCAGCATCGACGAGCGCCTGCAGCGGCCGCCACGCCTCCTCTCGCCGGGAGCGCACGTCCGCTTGCTTGCGGGCGAGTTCCTCCATGAAGCCGGGGGGCGGCGGCAAGGGGCGGCGCGAACCATCCACAGGGTCATAGTCGTCATCCTCGGCCTCGGGGGCGACCTCCGCCGGCGGCTCGGCGGCATCGAGGATCGCCAGCAGGGACGCCGCATTTCCGGCGGACAGGCTGCCCCCGGCCACGTGCCGGGCCACCGCATTGCGCACGTCACCGGGAGTCGTGCGGTCGAGGGTCTCCGCCAGAGACTTCCAACTTGCGTCGGTCGCCAAATGGGTGGCATGCAGGAACTCCTGGATGCCGCCCGACGGCTGGAGGGCGGCTTCCGGGACGACCGGCTCCGCGGAGACGTCCGAAGGAGCGGACGTCGCTGCCTCAGGGTCCTCAACGTCCAAGGTCTCGGACACCGCTTCGGTCGAGGGGGCCTTTGGCACCCACGCCTCCGCCTCGGCGTCCCAGCAGTCCTTGGCCGGCAGGCGCCCCCAACTCTTGGTGTCCTCCTTCCAGACGAGCAGGCCGGCCCCCGGCGCCTCCGACCACTCGATCTCTCCATCTCGGAGGACGACGTGGGACAGGCCGCCGTCATGTTTGGCCGAAAGGCAAGCCCACAGAGCGCCGTCGGGAAGAACATGCGTCTCGGAGACGTCTGTGTAGGGCGGTGACAAAACCATCCACTGGAGCGTCGGCGGGGTGCTGATGCGGCCGGGGTAAAAGCCGGCCAGTGGAGAGGCTTCTCTTTCGGGAGGGGCCCAGGATGTTTGCCGTGGAAGTCTA
>NZ_VRUV01000099.1:0-11776 GCF_008039455.1 Methylobacterium sp. WL116 | reverse complement strand
CCCCCGGCCTCCGCGGAGCCCACGCATGATCGCCGCCGCGTTCCACGATCCCGCCGTGCCGGACCGCCTCGACCTGGAGCCGGCCCTGGTCCAGCTCAACCGCCGCGAGGGGCCGCCGCTCCGCCGCATCGGCGTCACCGCGGTGCAGGCCGGCGACGGCGTCACCTCGCTCAGTCGCCAGCTCGCCGGGCTCTATGCCCGCCGCGACCTCGACGTGGTGCTGATCGAGGCGAACTGGGCCAAGCCCGCGCTGGCCGCCGCCTACGGCCTCTCGGGCAAGCCGGGCTTCGCCGACATCGTGCTCGGCGCCGTCGCGCCGCTCGACGGCGTCCACGCGGTCGCCGACGGCTTCCACGTCGTCCCCGCCGGCACCCCGGCCTCGATCCGCGAGGCCGGACTCGACGACGCCCGGGTCGAGGCCTTCCTCGGCCTGGTCGACCAGCGCTACCACCTCGCGATCCTCGATTGCGCGCCGATCGGGCAGATCGGCGACACCGCGGCCCTGAGCCCCCTCGTCGACGGCTTCGTCGTCGTCGTCGGGGCCGAGCGGACCCGGCGGGTCGTGGCCGAGCAGGCGATGCGCGACCTCGACGCGGCCGGCGGGACCGCGCTCGGCGTCGTCCTCAACCGGACCCGGCGGCCGATCCCCGACTGGCTCTACCGGCGGCTCGGATGAGGGCCGCGCTCCGCACCCTCCCCCCGCTGGCGATCGGCGCCGGCGCCGCCGCGATGGCCGTGTCGCTGGCGAGCGTGCCGCTGAAGTTCGCCGTCGTCGGGCTCGTCGCGCCGCTGGGCGCGCTCGGCGCCCTGATCCTCGGCCAGCGCGTCCGGCTGACGCCGTTCCTGCTCGTCGCCTTCGCGGTCGGATTGACGGTCAAGCTCGACGTCAGCATGTTCCAGCACTTCGAGGCGGTCGGCCAGTACCTGCCGAGCATCGGCGGCGGCGCCGGGCTCACCGTCAGCGTCGCCTTCCTCGTGGCGCTGACGCTCATCGCCTTCAAGCTCGTCGGCATCGGCGAGGCGCGCCCGCAGCGCCTGTCGCTCGATCCGCCCCTGGTGCTGACGCAGGCCGCCTTCATGGCGGCAGGCGTGCTCTCGCTCGCGAACGCGGGCGACCCCGCCTACCTGTGGTTCGACGAGTGGCGCTTCCTCACGCTGCTCGTCGTCTCGGTTTCGATCGCCAACTTGAGCCCCCGCGACGTCCGCACCCTGGCGCTGGCGATCTGCGTCCTCTGCCTGGTGCAGACGGCGGCGGCGGCGGTGCAGTACGTCACCGGCTCGGAGCTCGGCCTCGGCGTGCTCGGCGAGGAGCAGATCGTCGAGGAGAACATCAACTTCCAGGCCCAGCGCCGCGCCGCCGGCTTCAAGGTCCACCCCAACATCCTCGGCTACTATTACGAGGTGGTCTGGCCGCTGGCGCTGGCGCTGGCGCTGTCCCGCGGCCCGACCTGGCTGCGCCTCGTCGGCGCGGCCGGCGCGCTCTCGGCGCTGGGCGGCGTGGTGCTGACCCTGTCGCGGGCCTCGTGGCTGACCTACCCGCTCTCGGCGACGCTCGTCGTGCTGCTGGTCTACCGCGACCGGCTGCTCACGCGGGCGAGCCTGATCGTCGCCGGCCTCCTCCTCCTCGTGGGCGTGATCGCCGCGATCGTCGTCGGGCCGATGATCTGGGAGCGCCTGTTTGCCGACGACGGCGGCTCGGCGGCGCAGCGCGGCCCGCTCAACGCGGCGGCGCTGGCGCTGTTCGCGCAGTTCCCGATCCTCGGGGTCGGCTTGAACAACTTCGGCAACATGTTCGCCACCCTCGACCAGACCGGCCTGTCGCGGCTCGCCGGGTTGTTCGACCGCTCCAACCACGTCGTCCACAACCTGCACATCCTCGTCCTCACCGAGGTCGGCGTCGTCGGGTACGCCGCCTTCGCCCTGGTCTTCGGGATCGGGCTGTGGCGGGGCTTTTCCGCGATCCGGCGCGCGCCGGTCGGCGATCCGCTCGCCGCGATCGCCGGCGCCTCGGCGATCGGGCTGCTCGCCCACCTCCTCCACGGCCTCGTCGACCCGGGCTTCCGCCTCAACCTCGGCATCGCCGAGCTGCTCTACACCGCGCTCGGGATGATCGCCGCGGTGGCGGCGGCGCAGCGCGCCACCCGCCCTGCCGACCTGAGCGCGGGTCCCCTCTCCCTTGGGGAGAGGGGCAGGGTGAGGGGCGTGACTTTTCCGGACGACGCACGCCCCTCACCCCAGCCGTCTCCCCCTGGGAGAGGGAGCCGCGTGATGTCGCGCGGTATCCGATCCGAGCGTCCCGAACGACGAAGCGCGAGCCTGCGATGACCCCCGCCCTCAGCGTCCTCATCGTCACCTACAAGTCGGGCGCCGACATCGACACCTGCCTCGCCCTGCTGGCGGCGAGCCGGATCGACCGCGCCTACGAGGTGATCGTCGTCGACAACGCCTCGGGCGACGGAACCGCCGAGCGGATCGCGGCCGACTGGCCCGGGATCCGGGTGATCGCGGAGACCGAGAATCACGGCTTCGCCGGCGCCAACGCGCTGGCCTATGCGGCGTCGCGGGGCGCGGCGATCCTGCTGCTCAACCCGGACGCGTACCTGCGCGATCCGGACGCGGTCTCGGCGGCGCTGGCGCATCTCGACGCCCACCGCCAGGTCGGCGCCGTCGGCCTGCGCCTCGTCTTCGAGGACGGACGCCATCAGGTCGGCGATGCCGGGTTCGAGCCGCGGCCGCTCACCGTCGCCGTGCATGCGGCCGGGCTGTCGGGGCGGTTCGGCTTGCGCGGGGTCTACCTCGCGGGCGGTCAGGCACGGGCGCCGGGGCCGGTCTCCGTCGACTGGCTCTGCGGCGCCTTCCTGATGCTGCGGCGCGAGGCGGTCGAGGCGATCGGCGGCCTGTCGAGCCCGCTGTTCCTCTACGGCGAGGACGTCGACTGGGGCTGCCGGCTGCGCGACGCCGGATGGCGGGTCGACTACCTGCCGGGCCGCAGCGTGGTCCACCTCCAGGGCGGCTCGGGCAGCACCCGCTCCGCCCGCTGGCTCGACGGGCTCGCCGGCGTCTACGCCCTGCGCAACGGCGACCGGCGGATGTCGTCGCCGGCCTTCTTCGCGGTGCCGCTCTGGCTCGGGTTCACGGCGCGCGCCGCCGCCTACGGGCTGCTCGGCCGCCTGCGGCGGCGGCCGGACCTCCTGAGCAAGAGCCGCGACATGAAGCGTTTCGCGGCTCACCTTGCCAATACAGTCGAGACCAGATCGCGCTGATCGCTCAGCGCTTCCTGATGAAGACCATGTGGTAGCCCTTGAGCGGACCCGGCGTGAGCCGGAACAGCAGTTCCCAGAACTTACCCAGGACGATGTTCTCGCCATGATAGAACGGTTGCCCATCGAACGCGTAGGTGAAGTGCTCGAACCGGTCAGTTGGGAAAAGCCGCTTCCGCGCCGCTTCCGTGTTCATCGTGTAGAGCGGCACGAAGGAGTCGATCTCGACGCGGCGTGGCTCGACCATGCGCAGCACGCGGGCGTGCAGGCGCTTGGGGATCAGGCGGGCGCCGATCCCGACATAGCCCCAGCGGTTGGGCGTCCAGGCGCAGAGCCAGCCGCCGGGCGCGAGGATGCGGCCGAGCTCCTCCGCCGTCCGCTCGGGCGTCTCGATGTGCTCCAGCACCGAGAAGGCGGAGATCAGGTCGAAGCTGGCATCCGGGAAGGGCAGCAGCCCGTCGTGGCCGACGAGCTCGACGGCGTCCGCCGTCTCGTTTCCGAGAACCGCCTCGTCGACGTCGCAGGCGGTGACGTGGGCGCAGCGCCCGCGGAAGTCCCCGAGCTGGCGGCGCAGTGGAACCGGGTCATGGCTCCACTTGCCGCGTCCGGCGCCGAACTCCATGACCCGCATGTCGGGGCGCAGCAGCGCGTTGACGCGGACGATGTACTCCATCCGGTGGTCCTGCCGGGAGTAGCCCCCGGCCCCCATCTCGCGGAACAGCCGCTCCTCGACGGTGACCGGCTCGCGGCGGGGCATCGCGTCCTGGCGCAGAAGGGTGTCGTGGCCGAAATAGGCGGCATCGGGACCCGCCACCCACCGGTTGAAGACGTTGTCGTGGGCCAGCACCGGCGAGCCGGCGCCGAGCGCCTCGACCAGCGACGGGTTGGTGCCGCCGACCGTGTGCCCGTGGATGTGGAAGCGGGCGTGCCGGCGCAGCGCCGCGACGCGGTCCGCCTCGTAGATCGCGCCGGCGAGGATCACGTCCGGCCCGGCGGCCGCGCGCACCGCGCGGTGGTAGGCATCGGTCTCCGAGAGCTTGCCGAGCACCACCAGGGGCAGGCCTGGGCTGACCTCGCTCCAGGCGCGGACCACCTGCAGCACGAGGTTCTCGGGCACGATGCGGGCGATGGCCAGGCCGTAGCGCTGCGGCTCGATCCCGAGCGCATCGAGCGCGGCGACCGGCGCATCGGCGACCGGGTCCGCCCCGTAGGCGATGGTGGTGATGCGGCGCTTCGGGCTGACGCGGGCGAGGTGGCGGGCGATCTCGGGGTGGTCGGCGACGAGATGCGTCGAGAACAGGCTGCCGCAATGCTCGTTCAGCCAGAACCAGACCTTGGCGGGTTTCGACCAGCGGTCGCGGCGCCACTCGATCCCGTCCATGTTCATCACGCTGCGCTTCCCGGTCAGCCGGTAGAGCAGGGAGAACGCGGCGGTGTTGTAGCCGAGCACCAGGGGCAGGGCCGGACGGAACGCCGCCCGCACGGTGCATTTCCAGTCGAACAGGATCGTGGCGAGCGGGCCGTCGCCCGCGGCCTGGACCGGGATCAGGTCGATGCCGCGCCAGGTCGAGGGCGCGGTCGGCCGGTCGACCTGGCAATAGACCTCGACCCGCCAGCCGCGACAAGCTCCTCCTCGACGAGTACCTGGAGCGCGAGGCCAAGAAGGCGGCGACGCCCGAGGCGGCCCACGCGCTCTACGACCAGTCCGCCAAGCTGATGAAGCCGGAGGAGGAGATCCACGCCCGCCACATCCTCGTGGAGAACGAGGCCGAGGCGAAGAAGATCGCCGCACGGATCAAGGGCGGCGAGGACTTCGCCAAGGTCGCCGCCGAGACCACCAAGGATGCCGGCTCGAAGGCCGAGGGCGGCGACCTCGGCTGGTTCTCGAAGGACCGGATGGTGAAGGAATTCGCCGACGCCGCCTTCAAGCTGCAGCCCGGGCAGGTTTCCGATCCGGTCAAGTCCCAGTTCGGCTGGCACGTCATCAAGGTCGAGGAGAAGCGCAACAAGCCCGTGCCGACCTTCGACGAGCTGAAGGAGCAGATCGATCAGGCGCTGATCCGCAAGGCGCAACAGGATCTGATCCTGAAGCTCCGCGCCGACGCCAAGGTCGAGCGCTTCGACGAGAACGGCAAGCCGATCGCCGCGCCGGCCCCGGCCTCCGAGGAGCTGAAGAAGCCCTGACCGCGGCGGCCGCCCGACGTTCGCTCGCGCCGAAGCGTGGCAGCCGCGGGCTTCGGCGCGGCTCGCCGCGTCTGAGATGTGATGACGGACCGCTCATGCACGGAATTTGCGCCTAAGGATCAACATTTTCGCAAGGATCGTGTGAAAGAGTGCCCAATGATCGGGGCGGCAGGAAAATCATCGCGATGCCGTCGGAGCAGGTTCTGCTGAAGCCTCGCCTGGCACCGATGATCTGGCTCACCGAGACCGCGGCGCCGGTCTGCGTCGAGATCAGCGACGGGCTGCGGCGGACGTTGTTCCGGCGAATGTCCTCGCTGATCTCCGGCTCCCTCGTCGGGCTGATCATCATCGCGATCCTGCTGTACCGGAACCCGATCCCGGCATTCTTCGCCTGGGCGGCCGTCGATACGATCCTGGTCCTGTTCCGTTTCGCCGTCATCGGCCGGTTGATGCGGATCCTCCGAGATCCCTCGCTCCGCCGTCCGAGGGACACCCTCGTCGTCGATGCCTTCGTCGCCGGCAGCGTGCTGTGGTGCGCGCAGATCGGCGTCGGCGCCTTCCTCTGCATGAGCTTGGGCGATCCCGTTCTGGCCGTGTTCGGCACCATGCTGTCGACCGGGATCGTCGGGGCGATGTGCGCGCGCAATCCCGGCTCGCCGCGCATGGTCAAGCTGCAGATGGTCCTGATCATCGTGCCCTACGCGGCCGGCGCTGCGATGGGGCCGGAGCCGTGGCTGTGGCCGATCGCGCTCATCGCCCCGCTCTATCTATGGGGAACGATCAGCATCAACCGGGAACTCCACATCGATTACCTCAAGATGCTGATGGCCCAGCAGGAAAGCAGCCACCTCGCCCTTCACTGCAGCCTGACCGGCCTGCCGAACCGCAACTCCTTCAAAGCGCGCCTCAAGGCGGCCGAGCGGAACGCTTCGGTGCTCTTCCTCGACCTCGACGGCTTCAAGGCGGTGAACGACCAGCACGGGCATCCGGCGGGCGATGCGCTCCTGACGGCCGTCGGCGAACGGATCCGCGGCTGCGTGCCGGATCCCGCCGACGTCGCGCGGCTCGGCGGCGACGAGTTCGCGATCCTAGTCCATGCCGACGACGAGCGCACGATCGCGGCGATCGCGACCCGCCTGATCGCCGAGGTGGCACGACCCTACGCCTTGCCGACGGGGTTGGTCGTCCGGGTCGGCCTCAGCATCGGCATCGCGACCCGGCGCGACGCGGACACCGACCCGATGCTCCTCCTGCCGGAAGCCGATCAGGCCCTCTACGAGGCGAAGCGGGCCGGCAAGGGCACTATCGCTGGTTCCAGCCGGCGAACGACGCCGACCTCTCCAGCCAAGTCCGAGAGCTTCGCGACATGCTCCCGAAGGCGCAGACCGACCGCGAGCACGGCTTCGAGGCCAGTCTCTCGGTCACGCGCGCCTAGATCGAGGCGAGCCGACCTCCCGGCCATCGCCGAACCGAGCGCGGCCTCACTTCACGTCGGGCGTCAGGTAGGAGGAGGTCGCCGGGCGGGCGGCGCCGACGATCCCGAGTGCAGCCAGCTCGTCGGTGCGCCGGCGCGACGCCAGGATGTCGAGCACCGCGACGACCAGCCAGGGACACGCGATCCCGATGAAGAACGCCATCTCATCACCCTTGCTGATCCGGCCCGCCCGGTGTCGAGGGCTGGATGATAGCCCGGCGCCGGGGCTTCGCAAGATGTCGTGCGGGTCGATACGGGTGATCAGACCCAGCCCTGCAACTCCCGCCGCACCACGGTCTCGATCACCTTCATGCCGAGGTCGCTGTCGTTGAGGCAGGGGATGTAGGCGAAGCGCTCGCCGCCGTTGTCCTCGAAGTAGTGCCGGTTCTCGCCGTCGAGCTCTTCCAGCGTCTCCAGGCAGTCGGCGGTGAAGCCCGGCGCGACGATCGCCATGCGCTTCACCCCGGATTTCGCGAGCGTCTGCACGGTCTCGTCGGTGTAGGGCTTGAGCCATTCCTCGTTGCCGAAGCGCGACTGGAAGGTCGTCCGCATCCGCTCGGTCGAGAAGCCGAGCTCTTCGCGGATCAGGCGGCCGGTCTTCACGCACTGGCAGTGATAGGGGTCGCCCTTGAGCAGGTAGCTCTTCGGCACGCCGTGGAACGAGGTGAGGATCACCTCCGGCTCGAAATCGAGCTTGGCCAACCCCTCGCGGATCGAATCGGCCATCGCACGGATGTAGACGGGGTCGTCGTGGTACGGCGCCGAGACCCGCACGGTCGGCTGCCAGCGCATCTGCATCAGCGCCTTGAACGCCTGGTCGCAGGCGGTGGCCGAGGTCGCGGCGGCGTATTGCGGGTAGAGCGGCACCAGCAGGATGCGGTCGCAGCCCTGATCGAGCAGGGCCTGGATCCGCAGGGCGACCTCGGGCTTGCCGTAGCGCATCGCCCAGTCGACCACGACCTTGTCGCCCATCATCGCCTGCAGGCGCTCGGCCTGGCCGCGGGTGATGGTCTTGAGCGGGCCCTCGTCGCGCTCGTTGTTCCACACGCTCGCGTAGTCCTTGCCCTTCGGGCCGGGACGCTTGGTCAGGATGATCATGTTGAGCAGCGGCCACCAGATCAGGCGCGGCACCTCGATCACCCGGCGGTCGGACAGGAACTCCTTGAGGTAGCGGCGCATCGGCCAGTAGCTCGTGCCCTCCGGCGTGCCGAGGTTCATCAGCAACACGCCGACACGGCCCCAGCGGACCGTGGGGTGATCGGCCGGAAGGGTGCCCGCGCCGGCCGCACGGCTCGGCTCGACGGTGGAGACGGCCGACAGGGACGCCGGTTCGACGCGTTCGTTCATGGTGAGGTTCTCGGCCATGGCGGCCGCTTCCTGTCCTGGGCCGCCGGGCGCGCGGCGACGGTGAGGCCGCGCGCCCGCATGACGGCGGTGCTGTTGTGCGGGATCGGATATCTAACTAGAGCACGAAGCCTGCCAGCGAAGGTCCGGCCGACGAGAGCGCGACATGCAGTCTCCCCGCTACTTCCTGAACCACTTTATGCCGTTCACCGGCTACCCCTACACGGGGGCGCCCACGGCCTGCAATCTGTGCGGCTCCACGGAGAGCGTCACCGTGGCGGAGACCGATCGACGCCTGAAGACGCTGAAGTCGATCGCCTGCGCCGAATGCGGCCTGATCCGCACCGACCCGATGCCGACGCCGGCCGAGCTGGCGGATTACTACGCCCACGCCTACCGCGCCGACTACCAGCTCGCCTTCGCGGGCGGCCCGCCGCGGGTCCATCTCAAGCGCTCGGCGCGCGAGGCGGCGTTCCGGGCGGAACTGCTCGCGCCGAAGCTGGTGCCGGGCGCCCGCCTGCTCGATTTCGGCTCCGGATCGGGCGAGTTCCTGGCCGCCGCCCGGGCTCGGGGCTGCAAGGCGATCGGCGTCGAGCCGGGCCGCGACTATTCCGCCTATGCCCGCGCGACGCACGGCGTCGAGGTGCTGGACGACGCCGCCGACGACCAGTTCGCACCGGGCACGTTCGACGTGATCACCACGCACCACGTCATGGAGCACCTGCGCGACCCGGCCGACGTGATGGAGCGGCTGGCACGCTGGCTGAAGCCCGACGGCGTGCTCTACGCCGCGGTGCCAAACATGGCCGCCACCGGCAAGCCGCCGCACGAGCGATTCCACTTCGCCCACGTCCACGGCTTCGTGCGCGACACCTTCGACCTCACCGCACGCCGCGCCGGCCTCGTGCCCGACACCAATTACTGGCGCGAGGACACGACGGTGGTCTACCGCAAGACCGATGCGCCGCCGGTGCCGATCCGCGCGCCCGGCCTCGCCCAGCGCCTCGCCGAGGAGCTAAAGCCGATGCCGGCCGCGGCCTACCTCGCTTCCGGCGCCTGGATCTGGCCGATGGTCCGCCGCAACGCCAAGGCGGTGCGCGAGACCTTCTCGGCCCGCTAGGACATCGTCTGCGGGCGGGCCGGGCTTCACCGCGCGCGAAGATGCTTTAAGGACCGTCGTGCGCGCGTCACGTCGGCGGGGGTAGGCTGGGCTTTTCCGCCAAGACGCAACGCCATGCCTCGCCCCAATCGCCGCCAGACCTTCGGTCTCGGCATCGGCGCCGGCTTTTCGGCCGGCCTGCCCGCCATCGCGAACGCGACCGAGCCAACGGCGCCCGAGCCGACGCTGACGCTGCTCCTCGTCAACGACGTCTACCTGATGGGCGAGGTCGACGGGCGCGGCGGGTTCGCGCGGCTCAATGCGATCGTGAAGGCCGAGCGCGACCGCGGTGTCCCGGTGCTCTACGCCCATGCCGGCGACACCCTGTCGCCCTCGCTGATGTCGGGGTTCGACAAGGGCGCCCACATCGTCGACCTGCTGAACCTCGCCCCGCCGGACGTGTTCGTCCCCGGCAACCACGAATTCGATTTCGGGCCCGCCGTCTTCCGCGAGCGCATGGCCGCCGCCGCCTTCCCGTGCTTCGCCGCCAACCTGCGGGACGGGTCTGGCCGGCCGTTGCCGAGCCTGCGCGATCGGCAGATGCTCACCCTCGGCGGCCTGCACGTCGGCGTCACCGGCATCGCGTTGGCCGCGACGCCGGAGAAATCCCAGAGCGGCGATCTGCGCTTCGGGCCCGAGCTGGAGACGCTGGCCGCGCAGGCTGAGGCGCTGCGCGCCGACGGCGCGGATCTCGTCGTGGCGATCGTCCACACCGCGCGCGCGACCGATCTCGCGATGCTGGCGGCGGGCCATGCCGACATCCTTTTGTCGGGGCACGACCACGACCTCGTGGTGCAGTACGACGGGCGCCGCGTGCTCGCGGAGTCGAGCAGCGACGCGCATTACGTCACCGCCATCGACATCCACGCCAGCGTCTCGACGGCGGACGGCACGCGGCGCGTGACGTGGCGGCCGAGCTTCCGAATCCACGATTCGGCGACCGTCGCACCCGATCCGGATACGCTGACCCTCGTGCGCAAGCTCGAGGGCGACCTGTCGCGCCGGCTCGACGTGCCGGTCGGCGAGACCGCCTATCCGCTCGACAGCCGCATCGTCTCCGTGCGCGCCCGCGAGGCGAGCTTCGGGAGCCTCGTCGCCGACGCGCTGCGGGAGGCGACGGGCGCCGACATCGCGGTGATGAACGGCGGCGGCGTGCGCGGCGACCGCCTGTACCCGGCCGGCACGATGCTGACGCGGCACGACATCCTCACCGAGCTTCCGTTCGGCAACACCATCGTGTCGGTGGCGATCACCGGCGCCCAGGTCCGCGCGCTGCTGGAGGCGGGGTTTCGCGAGCTCGGCCGCCCGGCCGGCCGCTTCGCGCAGGTCTCGGGCCTGACCGTCCGCGTCGATCCCGATGCGCCGGCGGGCGACAGGATCGTCTCCGTCCGCGTCGGCGATGCGCCACTGGACCCGGCCCGGACCTACCGGGTCGCCGCCAACAACTTCCTCTACGAGGGGGGAAACGGCTACGGCGTGCTGGCTCGGGGGCGGACCTTGATCGGCGCGACGGATGGCGGGCTCGTCGCCACCGCCGTGATCGATTATGTCGCCCGCCACGCCCCGATCACCGTGACCGAGGGCGAACGCATCCTGATCGGCCGATGACCGAACCGACCGTCTCCGCAGCGCTCGCCGCGTTCCGGCAAAGCGCATCCCCGTGGCTCGCCTTGCCGTTCTTCACGGAGGGCGCGGCGGATATCGTGGCGGCACGGGTCGACGAACGGATCGCAGCCGGCGCGCAGGTCTTGCCCGCGCCCGGCAACATCTTTGCCGCCCTGGCGCTGACGCCGCTGCCCGCGGTGAAGGTCGTGATCCTCGGGCAGGATCCGTATCCGACGCCGGGCGACGCCAACGGGCTCGCCTTCTCCTATGTCGGCTCCCGGCGCCTGCCGGCCTCGCTTAAGGTGATCCTGGCCGAGGTCGAGCCGGGCAAGGCGACGCGCGGCGACCTCACGGCCTGGGCGCACCAGGGGGTGCTGCTCCTCAACAGCGCACTCACCGTCGAGGCGGGCCAGGCCGGGGCGCATCTTCGGTTCGGCTGGGCGAGGCTCGCCGACGAGGCGGTCGCGGCCGTCTCGGCGCGCGCCGAGCCCGCCGTGTTCCTCCTGTGGGGGGCACAGGCGCGGGCGCGGGCCGCGCTGATCGACCGATCGCGACACGGCGTGCTCGAATGCGGCCATCCGTCGCCGTTGAACCGGGCGCGCGACTTCCCCGGCTCGGACCCCTTCGGCCGGGCCAACGCGTGGCTCGCCGAGCATGGGTCGGCGCCGATCGCGTGGCGCCTTCCCTGACGGCTCCGTCCCGCAGCGTTACTGGGCGGGCTTCGGCGCCGGTGCCGGTGGCGCGGGCGTG
>NZ_VRUV01000999.1:0-783 GCF_008039455.1 Methylobacterium sp. WL116 | reverse complement strand
GCGGTTCTATTCCGTGCGCGTGCGCCTCGACGAGCCGTGGATCCGCCACGGCCTCGACCGGGCCTACGCCATCCTCGCGGCGCTGCCCATCAGGGCCCGGGCGTCCATCGGCTCGAACGGCAGCATCTGGCCGCGCGCGGCGAGCAGCGCCTGGACCTCCGAGAGCGGCGTGCCGGCGCGTGCCGCGATCACCATCTCGGCCGGCTCGTACAGGGTGATCCCGGAGAGCGCCCGCGCCGACAGGGTCGCCTCGTCCTGCGCCGGCCGGCCGATCCCGGCCATGGTGTCACCGCCCACGAGGCGCAGAGGCTCGGACCGGCCGGCGGCCGCACCGACGATCTCGGCCGCCTCGCCCTCGTCGCGGGGCTCGTAGAATGGCATCGTTTCCTGCCCGGTCGCGTGTTTTCGGCGGATGCCTTCTGCGCGGCATCCTTGTGGCCGCGATCATGCGGGATCGCGGCCACCTTGCAAAGTGGAACCGCTCTACTCTGCGGCCAGGGGATGGGCGGAACGGACGCGCCCGGCCACCTGGCTGCGCAGGCCGGCGATGTCGAAGATCCACACCACGGCCGCGTAGAGGCCGGCGCCGAGCGGCACGGCGAGACCGAGCGCGAGCGGCGGATCGAGATGGCGCAACGGCGCGAGCGCCAGGGCCATGGCGCCGCAGGCGGCGCTCGCAGACAGGATCTCGCTCCAGGGGAGCACGAGCCGGTCGCGTCCGGTCAGGGCCCGCACGGCCAGCCAGGCGAAGGCCGCGCCGAGCGCCAGCGTCTGGGCCAGCGC
>NZ_VRUV01000998.1:0-789 GCF_008039455.1 Methylobacterium sp. WL116 | reverse complement strand
TTAGAGCGCCTAACAGAACGGCACCCTGAGCGTTGATGTGCGTTGGTGTTTCATGGCCCGCGCACTTCTTCCCGACGATCTCTGGGACGAGATCGCCCCGCTGCTTCCGCCTCCCCGACCCCGTCCGAAAGGCGGTCGACGGCCTATCAAGAACCGGGCGGCCCTGACAGGCATCCTGTTCGTGCTGCGCTCTGGATTGCCCTGGGAGATGCTGCCGGCCGAGATGGGCTGTGGCTCGGGCATGACGTGCTGGCGCCGCCTGCGGGACTGGCAGGCGGCGGGCGTCTGGACCCGCCTGCATCAGGTGCTGCTGGGGCGACTTTACGAAGTCGGCCAGCTCGACTGGAGCCGGGCCAGCCTGGACAGCGCGTCTGTCCCGGCGAAAAAAGGGGCTCTGCCACAGGCCCGAACCCGACGGATCGCGGCAAACCGGGCACCAAGCGCCACCTCGTCGTCGATGCCCGCGGCACGCCCCTCGGCCTGACCTTCACGGGGGCCAACCGCCACGACAGCGTGATGATGGCCCCGACCCTCGATGCGATCCCGCCCGTGGGCAGCGGCCGGCGCGGTCGCCCACGCCGCCGTCCCCACAAGCTTCATGCCGACAAGGCCTACGACGCCCGTGCCCGTCGCCAGGAGTGCCGCGCCCGTGGGATCGTCCCTCGCATCGCTCGGCGCGGGATCGACAGCAGCGAGAAGCTTGGGCGTCACCGTTGGGTAGTCGAGCGCACCCATGCCTGGTTCAACCGTTTCCGACGCCTGCCCGTACGCTACGAGCGTCGCGCCGAC
>NZ_VRUV01000997.1:0-790 GCF_008039455.1 Methylobacterium sp. WL116 | reverse complement strand
GGGCTGGCCTGGGCGGCGGTGCTCGGCGGCGGCCTGCTCTATCTCGGCGGCGCGCTCGCCTTCGCGGTGCTGTACGTGCGCGTCGTCCAGGCCCGACTCTGGGCCGCGGTCGCAACCACGACGCAGGTGGCCGATGCCGACGGCCTGAACCGCATCCTCGCCGCGAGCCACGGGCCCGGCAGCGGCCTCAACGAGGGCCTCGCCGACGCGCTCGACGTCGGCGGCGCGCTGCAGATCGGGTTCTGATGGCGCTCACCGCGTCCGGCCGCTGGTTCGACGGACGGAGCGCCGCGCCGCACGAGGTGACCCTGCACCTCGGCGAGCGCCTCGAGATCACCGGGCTGGAGGTCCATCGCGACTGGAACCTGACCGATTTGCGGGCCGGCGAGGGGCAGGCCCCGCTGCTGCGCCTCGGGATCGCGGGCGATCCCGGCCATGTCGAGGTCGTGGACCCGTCGTTCGCCGCATGTCTCGAAACCCGCTGCCCCGACCTGCGCAAGCGCGCAGACGCGGGCGGAGGGACCTGGCGCCTCGTCGCCGGCTCGCTTGCGGTCGGCATCGCGGTCCTGCTCACCGTGTTCTTCGGCCTTCCGATCGCGGCGGGCGTTCTCGCGCCGCTGGTGCCGGCCGGCATCGAGGCGCGCCTCGGCACCGCGGTGGAGGCGCAGGTGCTCGACCTGATGGGCGATCCGCCGTCTTATAAACATATGACGCAGCCGCCGAAATGGAGTGTGTTGATGTGGGTGGTCGCCGTATCATTAAAAAAAAAAGGGGGGGGGGGGGGGGGGGG
>NZ_VRUV01000996.1:0-795 GCF_008039455.1 Methylobacterium sp. WL116 | reverse complement strand
GCGCCCGAGGCCGCCGTCCCGGTCGAGGCCCCGGCCACGACGGCGACCGTGAGCAACGCCGCCGTCGGCGGGTTCTCGGTCCAGCTCGGCGTCCGCACCAGCGCCAAGGAAGCCCAGACCGCCTTCCGCGAGATGCAGGGCAAGTACAGCCAGCTCGCCGGCAAGCCGGAGCTGATCCGCCAGGCCGAGGTCAACGGCAAGACGATCTTCCGGGTCCGCGTCGGGCCGCTGGCCAAGGCGGAAGCCACGAGCCTCTGCACCGAGCTTCAGGGCGCCGGCGGACAGTGCTTCGTCGCCAAGAACTGAGCCCGCCTCCACAAAACCCGCGTCGGCGGATAGCCTGAGATCGGCGATCCGCCGGGGCCGCGCCTGAGTCGCCGGCGCAACACCCGAGCGTGCGCGGACCGATGGTCCGGCAGACGTCGCGGTTTGGCCTTGCGGCGCGGGCATCTCCTGTCGGACGCTCGCCACGGATTCGTATTCTTCGTCCGGGCAGGCGATGCCCGCAACCCAACCCTCCCGGGAAGACCGTCCCCGATGACCTCCCGTGCCCTGATCCTCGGCTGCGCCGGCAAGACCCTGTCGCCGGACGAGACCGCGTTCTTCCGCGACGTGCGGCCCTGGGGCTTCATCCTGTTCAAGCGCAACATCGGCACGCCGGACGAGGTCCGGGCGCTGACCGCGTCGCTGCGCGCCACGATCGGCCGGGACGACGCGCCGATCCTGATCGACCAGGAGGGCGGCCGGGTTCAGCGCATGGGGCCGCCGCACTGGCCGGCCTACCCGGCCGCCCTC
>NZ_VRUV01000995.1:0-798 GCF_008039455.1 Methylobacterium sp. WL116 | reverse complement strand
GTGCCATGTGGACCCCGACCACTCGCCGGCAGCATAGCCGTTCGCGCCTGCGCTACGAAACCGACCTGACCGATGCGGAATGGGCCGTGATTGCGCCGCTGATGCCGGAGCCGGCCTCGTGCGGTCGGCCCGCCATCTGGACGATGCGCGAGATCTGGAACGCGATCGTCTCAGTGCTGCGGGGCGGCATCGCGTGGCGGATGATCCCGAAGGACCTGCTTCCGCGCAGCACGACGTTCGGCTACTTCGCGCGCTGGCGCGACGAGGGCCTGTTCGGTCGGATCAACCATCACCTCGTCATGGCGGATCGCGAGCGGGTCGGTCGAAGCGCCTCGCCCACCGCTGCAGTGCTCGACAGCCAGAGCGTGAAGACCACCGAGAGCGGAGGGCCACGCGGCTACGATGCCGGAAAGAAGATCAAGGGCCGCAAGCGGCAGGCCCTGGTCGACACGGACGGGCGTGCCCTCGTCCTCGACCCGCAGTCCGCCGACGTGCAGGATCGCGATGGGGCCGGACCGGTGCTGCGCCTGTCGCGGCGGACCTTCCCGTTCATCGCCAAAGCCTTCGCTGATGCAGGCTATGCGGGCGACAGGCCCGCGACCGCCACGATCATCACCGTCGACATCGTGCGCAAACCCAAGGATCAGGTCGGCTTTGCCGTGCACCCGCGCCGATGGGTGGTCGAACGCTTCTTCGGCTGGATCAGCCGCAACCGCCGCCTTTGGAAAGACCCGGAGGCGACCCTCGCCTCGGCCCAAGCCTTCCTCTACGCCGCCGCCGTCATGATCCTCGTCCGAA
>NZ_VRUV01000994.1:0-805 GCF_008039455.1 Methylobacterium sp. WL116 | reverse complement strand
GCTGCGCCCGGACCGGCCGCGCGTCGCGGCCGAGCTCCCACGCCCAGGCGGCGAAGCCCATCAGCACCAGCCCGATCAGCGCCGCGAGCAGGCCCTGCGGCCCGACCTGCTGCGCCAGCACCCAGACCAGCCATGCGACCGTGGCGTAGATCGGGAAGGCGAGGGCCTGCTTCAGCACGTCCATCCAGGCGCCGGGCCGGGGCAGGGCGCGCAGCGCCGGCGGCCACAGGGTGAGCGCCAGGAAGGGCAGGGCGAGGCCGAGGCCGAGGCTCGCGAACACGACGAGGCCGGCAGCGGTCGACTGCGTCAGCGCGAAGCCCACGGCCGAGCCCATGAACGGGGCGGTGCACGGCGTGGCCACGACCGTCGCGAGCACGCCGGTGAAGAATGAGCCTTGGAGCCCGGCCCGCCGGGTCAGCCCGTCGCCGAGCCCGGCCAGCCGCCCGCCGAGGTGAAGCATGCCCGACAGGCTCAGGCCCATGGCGAAGAGCAGGTAGGCCAAAGCCGCCACCACGGTCGGCGATTGCAGCTGGAAGCCCCAGCCGATCCCGGCGCCGCCGGCCTTCAGGGCGATCAGCAGCGCGGCCAGCGCCAGGAAGGCCGCCAGCACCCCCGCGGTGTAGGCGAGCCCGTGCAGCCGGACCCGCGCCGGCGCTTCGCCGGAATGCCTCACCAGGCTCAGCACCTTGATCGACAGCACCGGGAAGACGCAGGGCATCAGGTTGAGGATCAGGCCGCCGAGCAGCGCGAGGCCGGCCGCGGTCCACAGGGTCAGCGCCTCGGCCGGGTCGGTGCGCGCCGCCGC
>NZ_VRUV01000993.1:0-807 GCF_008039455.1 Methylobacterium sp. WL116 | reverse complement strand
CACCTTCGGCAGCGCGCGGCCGCGGCGCGGGCCGGTGAGCGGCGCGCTCGGATCGGATTCGGCCAGCCCTTCTGCGTAGAGGAACTTGTGGAAGCCGCGGATGCAGGAGAGCCGCCGGGCGGCGGAGGCCGGCTTCAGGCCACGCGGCTCGAGGGAGGCGACGTAGGCGCGGAGGTCCGCCGCCTCGATCTCGGCGAGGTCGAGGCCCTCGTCGGCGAGGTGACCGAAGTAGTCGTCGAGATCGCGCCGGTAGGCTTCGAGTGTGTTCTTCGCCGCTCCGCGCTCGGCGGCCAGCATGTCGAGGTAGGCCGCGATCTCGGGCGGCGTCCGCCGCTCGGCCTCGGGCGGACGCTCCTCCCTCACCGGCCGCCCGGCTGGAGCTTCGAGGCGGGGATGGTCACGCTCATTTCCCGCGGCGTCGGCGTCACGAAGGTCGCGAGCGCGAACATGCCGGCGAAGACGAGGCCGGCCAGGATCGCGAGGGTGGCGAAGAAACGGAATAGGGTCGGCACAGCGGTCGAACCTCGGGGCACGCGGACGCGATGGAGCAGGGCGCAGCGGGGACTTAAGTTTTGCGCCGCGGCGACCCGGGTTGCACCATGCCGCCGCCGCGCTGGCAAGGCCCGGAAGGCCACATCCTGCGCCCGTCTCGCCGCGACGATGGGCCGGCGCATCGGGCCGGCTCCACGCCGTCTCCGGGCCCTTTCCGAGATTTCAGGGGGCGGCGGCCGCGGGCCCGACCGCATGGGTGATAACCCCGCAGACTTGGTATAAGACCCGGGACACCGCCGCACCCGCTCCCAGCCC
>NZ_VRUV01000992.1:0-807 GCF_008039455.1 Methylobacterium sp. WL116 | reverse complement strand
TGCCACAGCGCGTTGCGGCGCTCGTTGCGGGCGATGCGCTCCAGGCGGCGTGCGTCGCCCGTGCCCGCCTCGTCGGCATGGACGATCAGGCGCCGGAGCCGCAGGGCGAGGTCCGGCACGTCGGCGACGATGTCGGTGAGGGTGCGCGCGGCGTGGGCCGCCCCTTCCAGGCGCCCGGCCGGGCCGAGGTTGCGGGTGATCCAGCTGCGGACCACCGGCTCGGCCGAGGTCCACATGTCGAGTTTGGGATCGAGGCTGCGGGCGACGCCTTCCACCACCACCATGGTCTTCTGCAGCATCACCAGCTCGGTGCGCGTGCTCATGTCGAACAGGGCGGTGATGTCGAACAGCAGCGTCAGCACCTTCGCCATCGAGATCTCGTCGGCGCGGCGCTGGTGGATCGGCTCGCCGATGGCGCGGATCGCCTGGGCGAAGTCGTCGACCGAGTGGTGCGCCGGCACGTAGCCCGCCTCGAAGTGGACCTGCGCCACGCGGCGGTAGTCGCGCATGATGAAGCCGAGCAGGATCTCGGCGAGGAACCGCCGTTCCTTGCGCCCGAGCCGGCCCATGATGCCGAAATCCACCGCGACGAGCTTGCCGGCGGCGTCCACGAACAGGTTCCCCTGGTGCATGTCGGCGTGGAAGAACCCGTCGCGGATCGCCTGGCGCAGGAAGCTCTGGATCACCGTGCGCCCGATCGCGTGCGGGTCGTGGCCGGCTTCCCGAAGCGCGGCGGCGCTGTGGAGGCGGGTGCCGTCGATCCATTCGCAGGTGAGCACGTCGCGGGCGATTAGCTCCCATTCGGGC
>NZ_VRUV01000991.1:0-810 GCF_008039455.1 Methylobacterium sp. WL116 | reverse complement strand
AGCCTCGACCGCGCGCGCCCGAGCGGCCGGGCCTGCGCCTCGTGACCCGGGACGGCCGCACCGAGGGGCCGGGCGATGCGCCCTTTGCCCGCCGCGCCGTCGGCGATTTCTGACGGCGCGGAGCGAGACGACGGCGAACGAGACGACAGGACGAACCCGCGATGACCGACCCGATTGCAGACACCGACCTCATCGCCTTCGTCGACGGGCAGCTCGACGTGATGCGCCGCCTCGACGTGGAGGCGTACCTGGCGGGCAACCCCGACGTGGCGGCCCGCGTGATGGCCGAGATGCACGACCGCGACGCTCTGCGCGAATCCTTCGCGCCGTCGCCCGGCCCCGGGCCGGACCGCCTGCGCATCGCCGCCCGCCGCCTCGACCGGTCGCTGCGCTGGAACCGCGTCGCGTCGCGCTTCAAGCGGGCGGCGGCGATCGCCGTGCTCGTCGGCGCGGGCTGGCTCGCGCACAGCGAGGTCGGCCAGTTCGGGGTGCCCGACACCTTCGCCTCGCCGGTCGACCCGGCGCTCGTCGCCGACGCGCAACAGGCCCGACAGGTGGCGCAGCTCCGCGTCCGCATCGGCGCGCAGGGCGTGCCGGCCTACGACCGGGCGCGGCTCTCGGCGGCGACCGGCATCGCGCTGCCCGCGGTCCCCAAGGGCTGGACGGTGCGCGACGTGCAGGTGTTTCCCGCCCGCAGCGGCACCGGGATCGAGGTGGCGTTCGCGGCCGGCGAGCTCGGCGAGGTTTCCCTGTTCGCAACCCGGCGCCGCGCGACCGGGCTCGTGCACGCGGCCGGGCTCGCCACCGAGG
>NZ_VRUV01000990.1:0-810 GCF_008039455.1 Methylobacterium sp. WL116 | reverse complement strand
TGGAAGTACGAGCCCAAGCAGGACCCGTCGGTGATCCCGGTGATGTGCTGCGACACGGTCAACCGCGGCCTGGCCTACTCGGACAACGCGATCATCCTGCACCAGGCCGACACCACGGTGGTGTCGCTCGACGCCAAGACCGGCAAGGTGAACTGGTCGGTGGTGAACGGCGACCCGAAGAAGGGCGAGACCAACACCGCCACGGTCCTGCCGGTGAAGGACAAGATCATCGTCGGCATCTCGGGCGGCGAGTTCGGCGTGCAGTGCCACGTGACCGCCTACGACGCCAAGACCGGCAAGAAGGTCTGGCGCGGCTACTCGATCGGCCCGGACGACCAGATGCTGGTCGACCCGGAGAAGACCACCTACCTCGGCAAGCCGGTGGGCAAGGACTCGTCGACCAAGACCTGGGAAGGCGACCAGTGGAAGACCGGCGGCGGCTGCACCTGGGGCTGGTTCTCCTACGACCCCAAGCTCGACCTGATGTACTACGGCTCGGGCAACCCCTCGACCTGGAACCCCAAGCAGCGTCCGGGCGACAACCGCTGGTCGATGACCATCTGGGCGCGTAACCCCGACACGGGCGTGGCCAAGTGGGTCTACCAGATGACCCCCCACGACGAGTGGGACTACGACGGCATCAACGAGATGATCCTCACGGATCAGAAGGTCGGCGGCAAGGAGACCCCGCTGCTGACCCACTTCGACCGCAACGGCTTCGGCTACACCCTCAACCGCGCCACCGGCGAGCTCCTCGTCGCCGAGAAGTTCGACCCGGTCGTCAACTGGGCCTCCAAGGTCGACATGGAC
>NZ_VRUV01000098.1:0-11830 GCF_008039455.1 Methylobacterium sp. WL116 | reverse complement strand
GCATCTGGTGGCAGACGGATGCGAACGCCAAGGTCGAAGCCGGGAAGATCCTGGCCCAGACCGCACGCATCGGCGATGCCCTCGACGCCATCGGACGCCTCGTGAAGGGCATGGACGCGCCCGGCGATGTGCGCGAGGACGCGCCGATCGTGCGGCGACAGGCAGCCCAAGCCCTGATCCAGGAGCTGCCGGGCGAGCCGGGCGACCGCCTCGTCTCCGTCGGCGGACATGCCGGTGCCCCTCTCCTGCTACGTCGCCATGCCCTTCACGAGGCGTTCGATGGCGTCGAGGGCATCGCCGATGCGTGCGGTCTGGGCCAGGATCTTCCCGGCTTCGACCTTGGCGTTCGCATCCGTCTGCCACCAGATGCCGCCGTCGATGTTCCTGATCATCGTCGTGAGGCGGTCGTTCTGGACACCCATCGCCTCGATCGCAGTCTGACAGATCATGATGTCGCCCCCTGATGTTCAGCGAACATATCTCAAACGGGCGGGCAGCAGCGAAGAATTCGCATCGCGGCCCGGGAGACGCCCGGTGGCCGGGACTGGCGCCGCGAACCGTTTCGTGTATGGTCCGCGCGGCCTCGGCCCGGCGACGGGCGGGGCCGAAACCGCTTGGACCAACGACCCTGCTGGACGACATCCCGGCATCGGCCAAGGCTCGAGCATGCCTCAGGCGCCGTCCTCCCGATCCGGAGGGGCGGCCGCACGGCGCTTCTGAAAACCTCACCTGAAAGGCACTGCGATGTCGATCTCGGCAGAGCGCAAGACCGCGCTCATCAAGGAATACGCGACCGTCGCCAAGGACACCGGCTCGCCGGAGGTCCAGGTGGCGATCCTCACCGAGCGGATCACCAACCTCACCAGCCACTTCAAGACCCACGGCAAGGACAACCATTCCCGCCGCGGCCTCCTGAAGATGGTCTCGCAGCGCCGCTCGCTGCTCGACTACGTGAAGCGTCGCGACGAGGCCCGCTACCGCAGCCTCATCGAGCGCCTCGGCATCCGCCGCTAATCCAGCCCACGCGGTTCCGAGCCCGGCTCGGGACCGCTTTTTTCAAGATCTCGGGTGGCCGGAACGGGTCCGGCCCCGCGAGCAACGGGCGACTTCGAGGCGCGAACACCAGGGACAGGATCGCAGGGCACTCCTCCAGCCGGAGTGCCCCGCCGTCTTGCCCCTGGCCGCGCCGGGTTCGCCCGCCGCATGATGGCAAGGACGACAAGAATGTTCGACGTACAACGTGAAGAGCTGATGTGGGGCGACCGCCGCCTCGTTCTGGAGACCGGCAAGGTCGCCCGCCAGGCCGACGGCTCGGTGATGGCCACCTACGGCGAGACCTCGGTTCTCGCCACCGTCGTCTCCTCCAAGGAGCCGAAGGTCGGGATCGACTTCCTGCCGCTGACCGTGAACTACCAGGAGCGCGCCTACGCCGCCGGCCGCATCCCCGGCGGCTACTTCAAGCGCGAGGGCCGGCCGTCCGAGAAGGAGACGCTGGTCTCCCGCCTGATCGACCGCCCGATCCGCCCGCTCTTCGTCGAGGGCTGGCGCAACGACACCCAGGTCGTCGTGACCGTGCTCACCCACGACCTCGAGAACGACCCCGACATCCTGGCGATGGTCGCGGCCTCGGCGGCGCTCACCCTGTCCGGCGTGCCGTTCATGGGCCCGATCGGCGCCGCCCGCGTCGGCTACGCCAACGGCCAGTACGTGCTCAACCCGCCGGTCCCGGAGATGGACGGCGCGGTGCTCGACCTCGTCGTCGCCGGCACCACCGACGCGGTGTTGATGGTCGAGTCGGAGGCCAAGGAGCTGTCCGAGGAGATCATGCTCGGCGCCGTGATGTTCGGCCACAAGCACTTCCAGCCGGTGATCGAGGCGATCGTGCGCCTGGCCGAGAAGGCCGCCAAGGAGCCGCGGGCCTTCTCGCCGCCGGAGAATGCCGACGTCGAGGCCGCCGTGCTCGGCGTCTGCGAGTCCGAGCTGCGCGACGTCTACAAGATCACCGTCAAGCAGGAGCGCTACAAGGCCGTCGACGCCGTGAAGGCGAAGGTGGTCGCGGCTCTGTGCCCGGCCGAAGGCGAGCAGAAGTTCGCCCCCGAGAAGGTCAAGGCCGCTTTCAAGGAGGCCCAGTCCAAGGTCGTTCGCTGGAACATCCTCGACACCGGCTCGCGCATCGACGGCCGCGACGTGAAGACCGTCCGCCCGATCGAGAGCCAGGTCGGCGTGCTGCCGCGCGCCCACGGCTCATCGCTGTTCACCCGCGGCGAGACCCAGGCGCTCGTGGTCGCGACGCTGGGCACCGGCGAGGACGAGCAGTACATCGACGCGCTGCAGGGGACCTACAAGGAGACCTTCCTGCTGCACTACAATTTTCCCCCCTACTCGGTGGGTGAGACCGGCCGCATGGGCTCCCCCGGTCGCCGCGAGATCGGCCACGGCAAGCTCGCCTGGCGCGCGATCCACCCGGTGCTGCCGCCGGCCCACGAGTTCCCGTACACGATCCGCGTCGTGTCCGAGATCACCGAGTCGAACGGCTCGTCCTCGATGGCCTCGGTCTGCGGCGGCTCGCTGTCGCTGATGGATGCGGGCGTCCCGCTGCGCCGTCCCGTCGCCGGCATCGCCATGGGCCTCATCCTCGAGGGCGAGCGCTACGCGGTGCTCTCCGACATCCTCGGTGACGAGGACCACCTCGGCGACATGGACTTCAAGGTGGCCGGCACGGACGAGGGCATCACCTCGCTCCAGATGGACATCAAGATCGCCGGCATCACCGAGGAGATCATGCAGGTCGCCCTCGCCCAGGCGAAGGACGGCCGCGCCCACATCCTCGTGGAGATGGCCAAGGCGCTCACCGCCGCCCGCCCCGAGCTCGGCGAGTACGCGCCGCGCATCGAGACCATGCAGATCCCCACCGACAAGATCCGGGAAGTGATCGGCACCGGCGGCAAGGTGATCCGCGAGATCGTCGAGAAGACCGGCGCCAAGATCAACATCGACGATTCCGGCACCGTGAAGATCGCCTCGGCTGACGGCAAGGCGATCAAGGCGGCCTACAACTGGATCCGCTCGATCGTCGCGGAAGCCGAGCCGGGCATGATCTACGAGGGCACCGTCGTGAAGACGATGGAGTTCGGCGCCTTCGTGAACTTCTTCGGCGCCAAGGACGGCCTCGTCCACATCTCGGAGCTCGCCGCCCAGCGGGTCGCCAAGGTGACGGACGTCGTCAGCGAGGGCCAGAAGGTCAAGGTTAAGTTCCTCGGCCAGGACGATCGCGGCAAGATCCGCCTCTCGATGAAGGTCGTCGACCAGGAGACCGGCGAGGACCTCACCGAGAAGCTCAAGGCCGAGCGCGCCGAGCGCGGCGAGCCCGAGCGCGAGGAGCGGGCCCCGCGCGAGCGGAGCGAGCGCAGCAGCCGCGGCGAGCGTCGCCAGTCGAACGACTGATCGTCCGGACCCGCGGTCCTGACGGCGAAGACGGCGCGGTCCCCTCGGGGCCGCGCCTTTTTCGTGGGCGGTTCCGGCGCGGCGGCAAGGAACGCCGGCCTTCGGAGGGCGTTCGATCCGCGACCCCAACAGGAGCGCACCCGACCCCATGGCCAACGACATGATCCACGACATCTTCAGCGGCGAGCCGAACCTCAGCACCACCGAGCGCGCGGTCTCGGTGGCGCTCGGCCTCGGCATCGCGGCGGCGGCCGCGCAGCCGCGCCCGAACAAGTGGCTGAGCCTCGCGGCCCTCGTGGTCGGCGTCGGCCTCGCATTGCGCGGCGCCACCGGCCATTGCGCAATCAAGGCGGCCTCCGACCACATCTGAGCATCGGACCAGTCGCAACGAAGAAGGGGGCGCCTTGCGGCGCCCCCTTTTCTACGTCGTGGTCCGTGTCGGCGAGCGCGACCTCAGAGCGTGGTGGTGCGGCCGCGGCTGGCGATGAAGCCGTAGATCGCGAGGACGACGATCGCGCCGACCACGGCGCCGATGAAGCCCGCGCCCTGGTTCGGGCCGTACCAGCCGAGCGCCTGGCCGAGGAAGGTGGCGACGAAGGCGCCGACGATGCCGAGGATGGTGGTCAGGATGAAGCCCGACGGCTCGTTCGAGCCGGGCATGATGAACTTGGCGACGATGCCGGCGAGGAAACCGATGACGATGGTCCAGAGAATACCCATGACGAACCCCTTGGCGACGTGACGCCTGACGATGTGACGCCGCTTTCGGATGACGCGACGCTGGAACGGTGTTGAAACGCACGGTGGCAGCGGGGGTTGCGACGGATTGGCCGTCGCCGGATCTTTTTCCGCACTGCAATGGGCCAAGGCCGCCGGCCCGGCGCCCCTTTACCTCGCACGCGCCCGGCGGCAGAAGCGATCCGAAGATCAGCCGGGGGACAGGACATGACGATCGAACGCTTCGAGCCGGGCGCGCGGATGGCGCAAGGCGTGGCCTACGGCGACACGGTGTATCTCGCCGGCCAGGTCGCCGCCGACACGGTCGGCACCGGCGTCACCGCGCAGACGCAGGCCATCCTCGGCCAGATCGAGCGCCTGCTGGCGGCTGCCGGCAGCGACAAGGAGCGGATCCTGATGGCGACGATCTACCTGGCCGACATGGGCACATTCGCCGAGATGAACGCCGCCTGGGACGCCTGGGTGTCGAAGGACAACCCGCCCGGCCGCGCCACGGTCGAGGCCAAGCTCGCCGGGCCGGAATACCTCGTCGAGATCGTCGTCGTCGCCGCGCGGTCGGGCGCATGAGGGCCGCCGCCCTCGCACGCGCGATCCTCCTCGCGGGCCTCACGCTCGTGAGCGGGCCGGCGTTGGCGGCGGGGCCGGAGCGGGTCGTCAACATCTACAACTGGTCGGACTACATCGATCCGAAGGTGCTAGAGGCCTTCACCCGCGAGACCGGGATCAAGGTGGTCTACGACACCTACGACAACAACGAGATCCTCGAGACCAAGCTGCTCGCCGGCAAGTCCGGCTACGACGTGGTGGTGCCGTCGGGGCCGTTCCTGCAGCGGCTGATCCGGGCCGGCGCGTTCCTGCCCCTCGACAAGGCCAAGCTGACGAACCTCGGCAACGTCTGGCCGGAGATCGCCGGGCGCCTCGCGACCTACGATCCGGGCAACGCCTACGCCGTCGACTACATGTGGGGCACCACCGGGCTCGGGCTCAACCTCGGGCTGGTGCGCGAGCGTCTCGGCGCCGGCGCCGCGCTCAACACCTGGAACCTCGTCCTCAACCCGGCCTCGGCGAACAAGCTCAAGGATTGCGGGATCATGATGCTCGACTCGCCCGAGGACCTGATCCCGAGCATGCTGCCGACCTTCGGCCTGAAGAGCGACTCCAAGCGCTGGGACGACATCACCCAGGTCGCCGACGCGCTCTTCAAGGTGCGCGGGACGGTGCGGAAGTTCCACTCGTCGGAATACATCCAGTCGCTCGCCAACGGCGATCTCTGCGTCGCGGTCGGCTATTCCGGCGACGTGCTGCAGGCGAAGAAGCGGGCCGACGAGGCGAAGAACGGCGTCGAGATCGCCTACCTCATCCCGAAGGAGGGCACGCTGATGTGGTTCGATGCCTTCGCGATCCCGAAGGACGCCCCCCATGCGGCGGAGGCGCTGAGCTTCATCGACTACATGCTGCGCCCCGAGGTTGCGGCGGCCAACACCAACTTCGTGTCCTATGCCAGCGGCAACCTGCCCGCGAAGAAGCTCGTGAAGCCGGACATCCTGGCCAATCCCGGCATCTATCCCGACGACGCGACGATGCAGCGGCTCTCGGTCAACACCGCCTGGGACGACCGCACCCAGCGCTTCGTCACACGGGCCTGGACGCGGGTGCGCACCGGCAAGTGAGCCGTCAAGTGAGCCGTCGCCGCGGGGAGCGCGCACGAAAAAGCCCGGCGCGATGGCCGGGCTTCGATCGTCGCGGGCGACCGTGATCAGTCCTTGAGGTCGGCCGGCACCTTGCCGCCGTTCTCCTCGAGCTTCTTGATCACCTGCTTGTGCAGCCAGACGTTCATCGTGGCCGAATCGTCCTTGTCGCCCGTGTAGTGCAGCTCGTCGGCGAGCTGCTTGCGGGCAGTCAGGCTCGAATCGAGATCGAGGAGCTTCATCAGGTCCACGATCGAGGTGCGCCAGTTCAGCGTCTGGGAATTCTTCTGGGCCATGCCGTTGAGCACCGCCTCCACGTCCACGGGCTCGCCCGAGGCGGACGGCGTCGCGTCGGCCGTGGTGGTCGAGGCCGGGCTGCTGGCGCCGCCGGCATCCGCGGTCGAGGGGGCCGCCGCGGAGGAGGCGCCTCCGAACGGATGCAGGATCTTGCTGACGATGCTGCCGAGTAGGCTCATGAGATCATTCCCTCGATCGATGCCGCGGAAAAGCGCCGCAGTCGCGTGACAACGGGAGCCGGACCGGCCTGTTCCGGCCGCGCCGCAACGTCAGCGGAAGAGCGGCAGGGCGGCTCCGAGCAGGGCGAGGCCGGCGAGCAGGCAGAGCCCGCTCCATCGTTCCAGGATCGGCGCCCGATCCGGGTCGCGCGTCGACATGCGGGCAAGGCCAACGCCGCAGGTCAGGCAAGCGAAGCTGAGCATCGCGACGATCATCCCCAAGGCAGACTTCTCTGGTGGAAAGGATGGATGCCTTATACAGAAATGAATGGCAATAAAATTCGACTCTGTGGATATCTCTCAGACACGCTTTCTATGAGTACAGAACCGTTTTCCAGCATCTGAAAGTTGCATTGGAATACCTAGGCGATTTTGCGCGGCTTCATCCTTCGTAACCATGTGGTCGCAATCGAAGTGCTTGCCACGCGCGAGCGAGGGCGGATGGCGTTTTCGGCGCGCCGATTTGCACTTTCGCCGGCCTGTGGCATGGGAGCGGCCGAAGCCGCTCCGCTCCCGAGCCCGGAAATCCCGAGCCCATGCGTCAGTTCCCCAATCGCCGTACGATCCTCGCTGCGGGCCTGCTCGCGTTCGGGGCGGACGCCCTCGGGGCGGGCTCCGCGACGGCGCAGACCGCGCCGGTGCCCGTCCGCATCGGCGTGATCCCGGTGATCGGCGCGGCGCCGATCTTCGTCGCCAACGGAGAGGGCTGGCTCGAGGCCGCCGGGCTCAAGCCGGGATTCACCACCTTCGAGTCCGGGCCGAACATGATCCAGGCGCTGGCCTCCGGCACCATCGACGTCTACGTCGCGGGCATCGCGCCGCTGGCGGTGGCGCGCACCAAGAACATCGACGTGCGCGTGGTCGCCGCGACCGCGGTCGAGGAGATGGTGTTCGTCGCAGGCCCCAAGCTCGCGCCCTACTTCGCGGCGACCGCCGACAAGGCGGAGGCCTTCCGCCGCTACCAGGAGAAGGAGGGCCGCGCCGCCCGCCTCGCGACCCAGCCGCCGGGCTCGGTGCCGAACACCACGCTGCAGCACTGGCTCTGGCAGGTGGCCAAGACCGACAAGACGAACGCCGAGGTCGTCGCCATGGGCATCGACGCGACGCAGCAGGCTCTGCTCGCCGGCGCCGTCGACGGCGCCTCGATCCGCGAGCCGGCGCTGACGATCGTCCAGCAGCGCAACCCGGCGATCGCCCTGATCGCCACCGGCGCCGAGATGTTCCCCGACCAGCCCGGCACCGTGGTCGCCGTCTCGGGCGCCTTCGCCGACAGGAACCCGGCCGCGGTGCAGGGCCTCGTCGACGCGCTGGTGAAGGCGACCGACCTGCTCAAGACCGATCCGGCCCGCGCCGCGCCGCCGGTCGAGAAGGCGCTCGGCAAGGGCATCACCGATCTCGCCACGATCCGGAAGGCGTTGTCCTCGCCGGCGGCGAAGTTCACCGCCGACCCGCGGGTGATCGTCGAGGCGACGCGGAAGATGCAGGCCTATCAGGTGAGCATCGGCACCCTCGACAAGGACGTGCCGATCGACGGCCTGTTCGTGCCGGGCTTCTACGAGAAGGCGATCGCGCGCTGACCGTCCTCCGCGCGATCCTGCTGTCGGCCCTCGGGCTCGCCGCCTTCCTCCTGGTCTGGGAGGCGCCGCCCCGGCTCGGGCTGATCAACCCGGCCTTCCTGCCGCCGCCGAGCACGATCCCGGCCGCGTTCCTGCGCGAGATCGAGCTCGGGGTGTGGTTCGAGGCGGTGGCGTCGAGCCTGAGCCACTACCTCGTCGGCCTCGCCGTCGGCGCGGGCGCCGGGATCGCGCTCGGCCTCGTCGGCGGCATGTCGCGGACGTTCGAGGCCGCGACCGCCTGGGTTGTGCGTCTGCTGCGGCCGATCCCGGGCCTCGCCTGGGTGCCGTTCGCCATCATCTGGTTCGGCGTCGAGCCGTCGGCGGCCGTGTTCATCATCGCCATCGGCGTGTTCTGGATCGTCTTCTTCGCGACGCAGGGCGCCGTGCGCGGCGTCGACCGCGACCTGATTGAGGTGGCACAGGCCTTCGGCTTCCGCTCGGCCCCCGCACGTCTGACCAAGATCCTGCTGCCGGCGGCGACGCCGGGCATCCTCGTCGGCCTGCGCACGGCGCTCGGCCAAGCCTGGATGGCGGTGGTCGCGGCGGAGATCTTCGGCGTGCCGGGCGTCGGGCAGCGGATGATGCAGGCCTCGAGCCTGCTCTCCACCGACATCGTGGTCGTCTACATGCTCACCATGGCCGGGCTCTACGGATTGTTCGATTCGGCGTTCGTCGCCCTGCAGGGCTGGCTCCTGCGCTGGCGGGCCTGAGCGCATGGCGACCCAGGCCGACACCGCCATGCGCGACCCGATCATCGCCTTCCGGGCTTTGAGCCTCGCCTACGCGCGCGGGGGCACGCGCAACGTCATCCTGTCGGACCTCGACCTCACCGTCGCGCGCGGCGAGTTCCTGGTGATCGTCGGCGAATCCGGCGTCGGCAAGTCGACGCTCTTGCGGGTGCTGATCGGCCTCGCCGCGCCGAGCTCGGGCACGGTCGAGCTGGCGACGCGGCCCGGCTGCCGCACGCCGATGGCCCTGGTGTTCCAGGATGCACGCCTGCTGCCGTGGCGGCGGGTCGTCGACAACGTCGCCTTCGGCCTGGAGAACAGCGGCCTGTCGCGTTCCCAGCGTCGGGCCAAGGCCGCCGATATGCTGGCCCTCGTCGGGCTCGACGATCTCGCCCAGCGCTGGCCGCACCAGCTCTCGGGCGGGCAGCGCCAGCGCGTCGCCATCGCCCGTGCGCTCGCGGTCGACCCGGACGTGCTGCTCATGGACGAGCCGTTCTCGGCCCTCGACAGCTTCACCCGCGAGGGTCTCCAAGATGAGGTGCAGCGCATCCAGGCCGCCACCGGCAAGACGGTGCTGTTCGTGACCCACGACATCGACGAGGCGGTGACGCTGGCCGACCGGGTGGTGGTGCTGGCCGGCAAGCCCGGCCGGGTGTCGGCGGAGGTGCGGATCGACCTGCCCCGTCCGCGCAGGCGGCGCGATAGCGCATTGCTCGAAGCGGCACGGCGCCTGCGGAGCGAGCTCTCCCGCGATTCGGCCGAACTCTGACGCCGCGATCAGTTGCCGGAATACGCCCGCAGCACGCCGACGATGCGGTTCCGGATCTCGGGATCGCGCACCCGCAGGAACGCCGTCATCAGCAGCTCGCACTCGGCTGCCGAGGGCGTCGCGGCGCTGGAGGCTTGCACCTCGTCGCGGAAGAAATCCTGGACCGGGATCGCGAGCACGGCGGCGATCTTGCCCAGGACCTGCAGGCCGGTCGACGGATGCGGGCCGTCCTGCAGGCGGCGCGTGGTTCCCAGGTTGGTCATCGGTTTCGCCCGCCCAGATTTCCGGCTTCTGTTCGCATAGTCACACGCGAGCGCGAACGGACCCATCGGTCGAAACCGTATTCACGGAATTCGTTGTGCACGCAACGACAAGTTTCGATGCTGCGTAGAAATTACGAAATGGCGTGAATGCCGGCGCGGCCTCGCTCCGAAGCTGCCCTGGATCAGCCGAACACCGCGGAGACCGCCAAACCGGCCAACGCGATCACACCGAGCAGGCGGCGCCAGGGATTCACGCCGCGCAGGATCTCGTCCGCCGCCCACCAGGCGAGCGCCGCGCCGGACGCGATCCGAAGCCACATCCCGACGTCATTCTGCCCGCCGTCAGCGTTCGGCGCGAGCAGCCATCGCGCGGCAGACAATCCGAGGAACAACCAGAGCGGCAGATTGGGCCATTGTCCAATCACGATCGCGCCGGTGTTCCGGTCGCGGAACGTCCAATCGACGGCGCGACGCAGGGCCGACATCCGGGGGTCAGACCTTGTCGCTGCCCTCGGCCTGACGGATGGGCGCGCAGATCTGCGGGCTCACCTTGTCCAGGTGGACGCAGGCGTTGTCGCGATACCAAGTGCGCAGGCCGGGCTGGGTCGGCGCGATGTACATCGCGACGAGGACGAAGCCGGCGGCGAGCACGATGAGGGTGAGGAGGAGGTTGCGCATCACGGGGCTCCGATCGGGACGGGCTGCCGCCAAGCGACCGGACGTCCATGAAAAAGGCCCGCCTGCCGGGAAAGGCGCGGGCCGAGCGGTCGTCGCGGCACCTCAACGTGGAGGCAGGTTCCGCGCACCTAACGAGCGGGATGCGGCTCGGGTTCCGGCGAGCCGCCGCGGCGGGAACATGGTTGACGGCGGCCTGACGAATGTCAGAGGCCTTAACGAGGCGTGAAGCACGTCTCCGAGAAGTCCGGGACGGCCGGTTAAGAAAGCCTGAATCGATTCGCTCGAAATCGCGCGACGGCGGAGGGTGAGGAGGCCGGGCTGACCCGGTCTTCAGCGTTCGAGCACGTGCGGGCGGCGGCCACGACCGAGACGATCGACGACCTCAAGTTCCTGATGACGCTCGCCTTCGTGGTCTTCGGCGGCTTCGGTCTCGACGCCCTGCTGCGCTGAGGCGAGCGCGGAGCGCGCGGCGTCAACGCACCGAGGCGCCGAACGCGCTTCGAAGGGCGAGCAGCGCGTCGGAGGGATCGATCGGCTCGGGCGGCCGCATCGTCGCGCCGAGCCGGATGGCAGGCGCCGGGCGGGCGGTGGCAGCCGGTCGAGGCTTCGGCAGCGGCACATCCCGGACCTGCCCGGACCGCAGGAAGCGGGCGAGCTCGGCGGCTTTGGCACGTTGCTCCCGGTGAAGGCGGAACAGCGCCACGACGATCCCGATGGCTCCGGCGCCTTCCAGACAGGCGGCGATCACGTAACCGGGGGCCATGGTCGTTGCTCCTTCGAACTCGGCCGGGGCGCATGGGCGAGCCCGCCGCCGTTCAGGGCCCGGTTCTCGAAGGTTATGGTTACCGGGGTGTTAACCGCTCCGGCCGCGGCGCCCAGCTCGGGGTTTCGTGATCGCGACCGCACGCTCCGCCGGGTTCGGGCCCAACGGACGCGGATCGCCCTGCGTCCGAATCCGATCGATCGCCGTCGATCAGGCCGTGCGGATGGCCGACAGGAACGCCTCGACCTCGCGCTGCACGTTCACCGATTGCGTGGCCAGCTCGTTGGCCGCCATCGTCACCTGCTGGGCGGCGGTCCCGGTCTCCCCGGCCGAGGCCAGCACCTGCGCCACGTTCCGCGAGACGTCCTGCGTCCCGTGCGCCGCCTCGACGGCGTTGCGGGAAATCTCGTCGGTCGCGGCCGTCTGCTCGACGACGGTGGACGCGATGGTGCCGGTGATCGCGTTGACCGACACGATGGTCTGTCCGACCTGCCAGATGGTCGCGGCCGCCTGGCTGCTGGCGTTCTGGATCGCCAGGATCTGGCCGCCGATCTCGTCCGTCGCCCGCGCGGTCTGGCCGGCCAGCGCCTTGACCTCGGCGGCGACCACCGCGAAGCCGCGGCCCGCC
>NZ_VRUV01000989.1:0-814 GCF_008039455.1 Methylobacterium sp. WL116 | reverse complement strand
CCGCCCGCCCGCGGCGCCGCGCGGAAGGCCCCGCTCGCCGAGCGCATCGCCCGGCTCACCCCGCAGCAGATGCGGGTGCTGCTGATGATCCGCCAGGGCAAGCTCAACAAGCAGATCGCCCACGCGCTCCAGGTCGGCGACTCGACCGTGAAGGCCCACGTGTCCGAGATCCTGCGCAAGCTCGAGGTGATCAGCCGGACGCAGATCGTGATCGACACCGCGTCGCTCGACTTCGACCGCCCGCAGGACGGCCATGCCGGCTAAGCGCGCGCGGTCTTCGCACCACACGCGATCTTGAGATCCGGCAGTTTCCTGCCGATCCGAGCGATCTTTGCAGCCTATGATAGCAACGGCCCGGCCCGGCCTTAACATGCGTCAACCGGACCGGCACGATCGACTGGTGCTTCGCCGGCGGAGCCCGGTCCTGTAGGCTCCGGACCCCGGTGCGACCTTTGCGACGACGCTCGGATCGCGCGGCTGATCCGCCGGTTGCCCTGCCGGATCGACGCCCCATCTTCCCCATCGAGGGCGGCGTCAGCGAACAGGATCGACCGTGACCGTTTTTCGAACCATCCGTTTCCGCGGGCTCGCCCTCGCGGGCGCCCTCGCCGTGGCGCTGCCCGCCCTGGTCCACGCGCAGGAGATGCCGCGGATCGACGGCGCCCACAACGCCCTGCTGATCCACGGCAACTTCTGCGGCCCGGGCAACCGCGGGCCGGGGCACCCGCCGGTGGACGCCCTCGACCTCGCCTCCGACGTGCTCCACCTCCACGCCGCGCGCGACCGCCTCGACCGGATGCTGGCGCGCGAGAAC
>NZ_VRUV01000988.1:0-815 GCF_008039455.1 Methylobacterium sp. WL116 | reverse complement strand
CGCGCCGCCGTCGCGGCGGGTCTCGCGACGAAGGGCGGCGGCCACGCCATGGCCGCGGGCGTGACTCTCGCCGGCCCCGACCTGACGCGCTTTGCCGCCTTCCTCGCCGCGGACCTGGCGGACGCGGTGGCGCAGGCGCGCGCGGTCGAGGCGCTGCTCGTCGACGGCACGGTCAGCGCCGGCGGCGCCACCGCCGAGACCGTCCGCCTGATCCAGCGCGCCGGCCCGTTCGGGCAGGGGGCGCCGGAGCCGGTCTTCGCCCTGCCGCGCCACCGCATCGTCGATGCAGGCCTCGTCGGCCACGGCCATGTCCGTGCGCGCCTGCGCAGCCGCGACGGGCAGGCGGTCGGCGCGATCAGCTTCCGCAGCGCGCAATCGCCGCTCGGGCAGGCGATCCTGGCGGGCATCGGCTCGGAGTTCCACGTCGCCGGCACGCTCGCCTGCGACCGCTGGCGCGGGGCCGAGCGCGCGCAGGTCCGCATCTGCGACCTGAGCCCCGCCGCGTGATCGCCGCCGCCCCGCGCGATGCCGGTCCGTCCGCTCTCGCGACATCGTTAACGCGGCGTGGAGGCGCGCGGCCCTAAGCTGCGCGCATGCGCTCCTTCCTCCCCGCCGTCGCCCTTCTCCTCGCCGCAGCGCCGGCGCTCGCCGGCGGGGCCGAGGAATTCTTCATGGGCCGCCCGCCCTCGGCCGGCGTGGTGCAGGGCGGCGTCTTCGGGGCGGGCGGCTCGGACTACCTCGGCGAGATGCGCGACGAGCGGTTCGCGGCACCGCGCGCGGTGCGGCTAACCGCGCGTCGCGCATCTCGCCGAGGT
>NZ_VRUV01000987.1:0-815 GCF_008039455.1 Methylobacterium sp. WL116 | reverse complement strand
CGTTCCGCCCCGCGATCCCGCCCTGGCGGCTCGCCTCGTGCAGGACCGGTCGCACCGCGTTGGCGTCGCCCGCGATCAGCACGGGCGCTCCCGCACAGAGCAGGGTCCGGGTGTCGAAGGCCGGCATGCCCTTCTCGTCGAGACGAAGCCTGGCCTGCGCGAGGTCGAGGCCTCGGACGTTGGGCGGCCGGCCGGCGGCTGCGAGCACCCGGGCGAAGGTGCCGGTGCGACGGGTGCCGTCGGCCTCCGCCCAGGTCAGCTGCGCCCCGCCGTCGACGGGCTCGGCCGAGACGAGTTCGGACCCGAGATGCAAGGCCATCTCGTCGGAGAAGATCGCGGCCGCGTCCTTCCGAAGGCCGGGCTCGCTCAGGCCGGCCAGGCCCGACCCGGTGTCGAAGAGGTCGACGCGCACGCCGAGGCGCGCCATCGCCTGGGCGATCTCGATGCCGACGGGCCCTCCGCCGATCACCGCCAGCGACGCCGGAAGGTCGGGAAGCTCGAACACGGTGTCGGTGGTCAGGACGGCGTCGCCCAGCGGCGCGAGCGGCTTCGGGATGCTCGGGCTCGATCCCGTGGCGATCACCGCCGCCCGAAACGCGACGCGGCGGTCGTCGCCGAGCGCGAGCGTCCGGGCGTCGAGGAACCGCGCCTCGCCGGCGAGCCGCTTGGCTGACGGGATCGCGTCGAGCCCGTCGCGCACCCCGGCGACGAAGCGGTCGCGCTCGGCCCGCACACGCGCCATCACCGCGGGGCCGTCGACCGATACGCCCGACACCGCGACGCCGAACAGGCTGGCGCGGCGCGCGTCGTGGGCC
>NZ_VRUV01000986.1:0-815 GCF_008039455.1 Methylobacterium sp. WL116 | reverse complement strand
GCGACGAAGCGGTCGGCCGCCTCCGCCGCCGGCCGGTCGCGGGCGTCCGGGTCGAGGATCGGCGCGAGCTCGGCGTAGAGCGCCCGCGCCTCCGGCAGGTTGAAGCGCAGCACGCCCATCAGCACCAGCGCGTTCGAGAGCCCGTGCGGCACGTGGAACAGCGCGCCGATCGGGTAGGCGAGCGCGTGCACCGCCGCCACCGGCGCGTTGGCGAAGGCCATGCCGGCGAGCATCGACCCGAGCAGCATCCCGGAGCGCGCCTCGACATCGCCGCCGTCGGTGCAGGCGATCCGGATATGGCAGGCGAGCAGCCCCAGGGCCTGCCGGGCGAGGCCGTCGGAGATCGGGTTCTTGCGGTGGCGGCTGGTATAGGCCTCGATCGCGTGCACCATCGCGTCGATGCCGGTGGCCGCGGTGACGGCGGCGGGCAGGCCCCGCGTCAGCTCCGGGTCGAGCACCGCCCAGTCGGGCAGCAGGCGCGGGGCGACGACGCCTTTCTTCTCTTGCGTGGGCGTGGTGACGATGGCGATCGGCGTCACCTCCGATCCGGTGCCGGCGGTGGTCGGCACCAGGATCAGCGGCAGGCGCTCGCCCGTGGCGAGGCCGACGCCGTAGATCGCGTCCAGGGCGTCGTCCGAGCGGGCGAGGTAGGCCACGAGCTTGGCGGTATCGAGCGCCGAGCCGCCGCCGATCGCGAGCACCAGCTCCGCGCCCGACGCCCGCGCGAAGGCCGCGGCGGTCTCGACCACGTGGCTCGGCGGGTCCGCGACCACCTCCGCGAACACGTCGATGCGGCAGCCGGCCTGCGCCAGCGC
>NZ_VRUV01000985.1:0-817 GCF_008039455.1 Methylobacterium sp. WL116 | reverse complement strand
GCCGACAGCGCCCGCCTGCCCGCGCACATGACCGCCGAGGAGGCCGCCCGCGGCCGGGCCGCCGCCAACAGGATGCTGAAGCTCGCCCCGGAGCGGGCGGCCGAGATCATCCTGGCGGCGGTGGAGCGCCGGCAGGGCCGGGTGCTCGTCGGCTCGGACGCCAAGCTGATCGCGCTGATCGAGCGCCTCGTGCCGGTCTCGTACTGGAACGTCATCCAGAAGCTGCTGCCGCGCGACCGCGCCGCGACCTGAGCGCGGATCGCCGCGGGCCCGCCCCAAAACCTTGCCGCGCGGAGAGCGAGGCACACCTCCCCCCTCGACCGGTCCCGGACCGAAGCGAAGTGGAGCGCGCCGATGGACCACCCGATCGCCGACCCGGCCCAGGCCGGTGCCGAGGAAGGCCTGCTCGGGCGCCCGCAGGTGCGGGTCGACGGCCCGGCCAAGGTGACGGGCCGGGCGCGGTTCTCCTCCGACGTCGCGCTGCCGGGGCGCGCCCACGCCGCGCTCGTCACCAGCACGATCGTGCGCGGGCGCATCCGCGGCTTCGACCTGGCCGCCGCCGCGGCGACGCCGGGCTGCCTGCGGATCTTCACCCATCGCGACCTCGCCGGGCGGATCGCGCCGGTGAAGCACCTGATGGCCGGCGGCTACGCCAACAGCGCGCACCTGCCGCTCGGCTCGGACGAGGTCGCCTATGCCGGCCAGATCGTCGCCCTCGTCGTCGCCGAGACGCAGGGCGCGGCCGAGGAGGCCGCCGCCCGCGTCCGCGTCGCCTACGCGGAGGCGCCGTTCGCGGCCACCTTCGACGAGGCCGGCG
>NZ_VRUV01000984.1:0-817 GCF_008039455.1 Methylobacterium sp. WL116 | reverse complement strand
GCCTCGACGCGGGCGCCGCGCCCGATCCCGCCCGCGTCCTGGCGGTGGGCGACGCGATCCGCACCGACATCGCCGGCGCGCGCGGGTTCGGCATCGCCAGCCTGCTCGTCGCCCGCGGCATCCACGCCGAGGAGCTCGGCGTCTCGGCCGCCCACCACACCCTCGGCGACGTCGCCGCCTGGCTCGCGCGCCAGCCGGTGCAGCCCGACGCGGTGATCGAGCGGCTCGTCTGGTAGCCCGCCGGCCGCGGCACGGCCCGCGCACGGCGGTGCGCGGTTTCGGGGCGGTCGATCGCCCCGGCGGCACAGCCGATCCCCACTTCGAGTTGCCCGACGATGCGCCGCCCCGCTTCCACGCCGCCCCGATCGGTCAGGCCCCTCGGATGAGCGGTCTCGCCCAGCGCGATCCGGCGGCCTGGCGCTCCCAGGACCGCATCGTCGCGCGCATCGGCTCGCTGCGGCAGCTCCAGCTGTTCAACGATCGCGGCGGCATCGCCGTCAACTTCGACATCCTGCGCTCGGCGGCGCCCGACATCCGCATCGCCGGCAGCCAGAGCGAGACCTTCAGCCTGTGGGAGACCGCCTCGGCGAGCGGATTCGTCACCAAGCCGAAATTCGACGCCGACCTCGTCACCATCCGCTTCGTCACGAGCGGCAGCATCGCCTACCGCTACCGGGCCGGCGAGGCCATCGGCCTGCCCTCCCACGCCACGCTGGTCGGCTTCGAGGACCTGCGCGAGGTCCAGGCCTCGAGCGGGTTCGGCGCCATCGGCGGGACGATCCCGGTCGCGGCCGCGATGTCGGCCAGCGTCAGCGGG
>NZ_VRUV01000983.1:0-817 GCF_008039455.1 Methylobacterium sp. WL116 | reverse complement strand
ACCGAGCGCTGGCGCGCCGGCGCGGTCTCGGGCGAGACGGCGTCGGTCCGGTCCGAAACGGCGAGCCGGTCGCTCATCCGCGCGTCGCGGGCGCAGGCACGGCGGCGATCGGGGTCGGGCGGTCGAGGATGCGGCGGCCGAACAGGCTCGCGACCAGTTCCACCAGCACGCGGGCGCTGCGGCCGCGCTCGTCCAGGAACGGGTTGAGCTCGACCACGTCGAGCGAGCCGACGAGGCCGGAATCGTGCAGCATCTCCATGATCAGGTGCGCCTCGCGGAACGTCGCCCCGCCGGGCACCGTGGTGCCGACGGCCGGCGCGAGGCCGGGATCGAGGAAGTCGATGTCGAAGCTGACATGGAGGTGGCCCGAGGCCTCGGCGACCCGCTCCAGGCTGCGCCGGAGCGGCGCCACGACGCCGAACTCGTCGATGTGGCGCATGTCGGTGACCTCGACGTTGCGCGCGGCCACGAGGGCCCGCTCGCCGGCATCGATCGAGCGCAGGCCGAACAGGTGGACGCGGGTCGGGTCGAGGGCCGGGCGGTCGGGGTCGGCGAACAGGTCGGACAGGCCCGGCTCGCCGCAGAGCGCCGCCAGCGGCATGCCGTGCAGGTTCCCCGAAGGCGAGGTCTCCGGGGTGTTGAAGTCGGCATGCGCGTCGAGCCAGAGCACGAAGAGCGGCCGGCCGGTCCGCGCGCAGTGGCGCATCGCCCCCTCGACGGTCCCGAGCGACAGGCTGTGATCCCCGCCGACGACCACGGGCAGGTCGCCCGCGTCGAGGGCGGCCTCGACCTGGCGGGCGAGCACCCGGGTCCAGGC
>NZ_VRUV01000982.1:0-817 GCF_008039455.1 Methylobacterium sp. WL116 | reverse complement strand
ACCTCGTGGCCGGCGCCGTCGCGATCGGCGGCGCGGCCGCGCTGCCGGTGGCGTCGGGCTGCTGCAGCGACAGCGTGATCGCCCGGCTGACATGCTCGGCCATGCAGCGCAGGCCGAGGTCGTTCAGCCGGAATTGCTGGCCGAGCATGTGGCCCTCGCCCTTGTCGCTGCGCCCGGCGAGGTAGCGCATCGCGTCGTAGCGCAGCACCAGCGGCACCTTCTCATTCGTCGCCACGGTGCGCACCGACTGGACGATGCTGGTGTAGTACGCGTCGGCGGCGAGGCTGGCGGTGTAGAGCGGATCGACCAGGACCACGTCGATGTCGTGCGACTTGATCCACCTCACGGTCTCTGTGAGGGCGTCGGTGAAGGCGTCGAGCTCGACCCGGGCGAGGGCGTCGTGGGTACCCACCTGCCAGATCACGAGGTCCGGCTCGACGTCGGCCACCATGCTGCGCAGGCGCTCCGCCGCGCCCGAGGCGATCTCGCCCTGGAGGCCGCGATACTCCATCACTACGTCGACGTTGGGCATCGCGCGCTCCAGCGCCGTCTCGAGCTTGACCGGGTAGGTCGCGGACGCGCCGGGCGCGGCATTGCCGCCGATGGCGAGCACCCGCACCGGGCGCTTCTTCAGGATCGCCGCCTTCACCGCCTCGAGCTGGGCCAGCGTGTAGAGCTGCGAGCCCGGCACGCGGCATTCGGGCGACAGGCTGGGATCGGCGGGCTCCGCCTCCTTGGCCGCGGCGCCGGAGGGCGGGGACACGATCATGGGAGCGCCGCTCGACCGGGGCGCGGCCTCGCGGGGGGCGTCCTGCGC
>NZ_VRUV01000981.1:0-818 GCF_008039455.1 Methylobacterium sp. WL116 | reverse complement strand
ACGGTGCCCAGCGCGCTGCGGGCGAGAACCCCGCGGACGGTCAGGGCGCGCCCGGCCCGGAGCTCGGCGTTCCAGCGTTCGGCCTCGCGCGGCGGCATCCGCACCTGCGTGCCGTCCGCGAGCAGCACCCCGTTGATCTCGCCGCGCTTGCCGTGCAGCGGCATGGCCACGCGCCCGGTCACCGTCGTCTCGCTGCGGTCGCGCCCGGGCGGCCCGAGGTCGATCACCGTCGCCCCGGTCGCATCGTTGCGGATCATCGTGCCGTCGACCAGCGGCAGCGCGCGGGCCTTCAGTCCGTGGATGGTGACGGCATCCCCGGGGCGCACCGCGAAGGCCAGCTGCACGCTGAGATGGGGCGGCGCCTTCACCTCGGTGCCGTCGGTGAGGATCAGGCCGTCGATGTCGCCGCGTGGCGTCAGCGTGTACTGCCGCACCGTTCCGCGTGTCTCGGGCAGGCCGGCGGGATCGAACGCCGTCTGCGCCGCGGCGCTCGCTGCCGAGAGGGCGAGCGCCGCGATGGCCGGGAGGAGAGCCGTCTTCCGATGCCGCACGACGCCTCCCTGTCCCGATCGGATCACGGGAAGGCCATGGCACCGTCCGTGCCATCGACAAAACGCTTACGGATCAGATGGTTGCCTCGGCAACGGTCAAGCTTGATCGTCCGGATTCGCGACAGCGACCGTCGTGAGATCGGACAGGCGCGCGCCGTCGGCCGGCGCGCCGAGGCCGTAGCGCTCGATCTTGGCGTAGAGCAGCTGGCGCTGGATGCCGAGGCGCCGGGCGGCCGCGGTGCGGTTGCCGCCGGACGCCTCCAGGGC
>NZ_VRUV01000980.1:0-821 GCF_008039455.1 Methylobacterium sp. WL116 | reverse complement strand
GCCCCTACGCGGCCGCCTGCGGCGGCGCGTATTCCGGCGCCGCCATGCGCACGGCCGAGCCCTGGGCGACGGGGAAGTCGCCGGCGGAATCGAGGGCGTCGAGCGGCAGGAAGCGGCCGGCCTCGCCGTCATAGGCCAGCAGAATGCCGGTCTCGATCTCGAAGAACCAGCCGTGCAGCCGCAGCTGGCCCTTGGCGAGGCCCGCGGCCACGCTCGGGTGGGTGCGCAGGTTCGCGAGCTGGACGATCACGTTCTCCAGGGCGAGCGCCCGGTGGCGCTCCTTCGGGTCCATGTCGGCGGGATAGGCCTCGCAGACGATCCGCTCGGCCGCGTGGCTGTGCCGGAGCCAGGCGGCGACGTTGGGCATCCTCGCCAGGGCCTCGGGGCTCATCAGCCCCTTCATCGCGCCGCAATCGGAATGGCCGCAGACCACCACGTCGCGGACGCCGAGCGCCACGACGGCGTACTCGATCGCCGAGGAGACGCCGCCGGTGGCGGTCGAGAACGGCGGCACGATGTTGCCGGCGTTGCGGCAGACGAACAGCTCGCCCGGGCCGGCCTGGGTGATGTGCTCGGGCGAGACGCGGGAATCGGCGCAGGCGATGATCAGGGCCTTGGGCTGCTGCCCGTCCCTGACCAGCCGCTGGTACATCGCCTGCTGCCCCGGGAAGACCTTGTCCTGAAACTCGGAGATGCCTTGGATGATGTTGTCCACGAAGGATCCTCTTGCGCTGAAACGATGTGGGCGCCGACTCGCGGCGATCGCTGCGATGCCGGCACGGCGGGGCGCCTGCCGTCGAGCGGCGCGGCGCGGACGCGAG
>NZ_VRUV01000097.1:0-11853 GCF_008039455.1 Methylobacterium sp. WL116 | reverse complement strand
GGTCGGGGCGGGAGCGCCCATGCGATACCGCCGAACGCGGCCGGGATGAAGGCGGCGTGGGGTCCCACGCGGCGGCGATGCGATGCGCTCGGGTGAACGGTTTCCGGCCCCCTGACAAGCGGCCCTCGTCTGTCCCCCTCCACCCTTCGTCCAAGTTGACGGCGAAAGCTTGCCGCCTATCCAAGACGAGCCGGGAGCGGCGAACCTGCGTGCGGCGGTCCTGTACGACCGCACGGACGCTCCCATGATCCGGCGCCTGGCGCGCCCGGAGCAGCGACGCGGCGCGAGCAGGGGCCCGGGAGAGAGACCTTGAGCAACATCGGCGATCATAACGCGGCCCACGGCGCGGAGGCGATCGGCCTGCGCAACCTGAAGGCCGTGCACTGGAACCTCGAGGCCCCGCGCCTCTACGAGGAATCCCTCGCCCGCGGCGAGAGCCGCCTGGCGCGCGGCGGCGCGCTGGTGGCGACCACCGGCAGCCATACCGGGCGCTCGCCCAAGGACAAGTTCGTTGTGCGCGACGCGAGCACCGAGAACGAGATCTGGTGGGAGAACAACGGCGCGATCACGCCCGACCAGTTCGGCGCCCTGCTCGCCGACTTCCAGGCCCACGCCGAAGGCCGCGAGCTGTTCGCGCAGGACCTCTACGGCGGTGCCGACCCGGCGCACCGGGTGAAGGCGCGGGTGTTCTCGGAATTCGCCTGGCACTCGCTCTTCATCCGCAACCTGCTGATCCGGCCGCCGCGCGCCGAGATCGCGGCCTACGTCCCGGACATGACGATCATCGACCTGCCGAGCTTCCAGGCCGACCCGGCCCGCCACGGCTGCCGCTCGAAGACCGTCATCGCCATCGACTTCACTCGCAGGATCGTGCTGATCGGCGGCTCGGCCTATGCCGGCGAGATGAAGAAGTCGGTCTTCACCTACCTGAACTACATCCTGCCGGGCGCCGGGGTGATGCCGATGCACTGCTCGGCCAACGCCGCCCTCGACGCCGAAGGCGGCTCGGCGATCTTCTTCGGGCTGTCGGGCACCGGCAAGACCACGCTCTCCAACGATTCCTCGCGCAAGCTGCTCGGCGACGACGAGCACGGCTGGAGTTCGGACGGGATCTTCAACTTCGAGGGCGGCTGCTACGCCAAGACCATCCGGCTCTCGCGCAACGCCGAGCCCGAGATCTACGCCACCACCGAGCGCTTCGGCACGGTGATGGAGAACGTGGTGATCGACCCCGAGACCCGGATCCCGGATTTCGACGACGCCTCGCTCACCGAGAACACCCGCTGCGCCTACCCGCTCGACTTCATCGCCAACGCCAGCGACACCGGCCGGGCCGGGCACCCGAAGAACATCGTGATGCTGACCTGCGACGCGTTTGGCGTGATGCCGCCGATCGCCAAGCTCACCGGTGCGGAGGCGATGTACCACTTCCTCTCCGGCTACACCGCCAAGGTCGCCGGCACCGAGCGCGGGCTGACCGGGCCCGAGGCGACGTTCTCGACCTGCTTCGGCGCGCCGTTCATGCCGCGCCACCCGAGCACCTACGGCAACCTGCTGCGCGACCTCATCGCCCGGCACGACGTCGATTGCTGGCTCGTCAACACCGGCTGGACCGGCGGCGGCGTCGGCACCGGGCGGCGGATGCCGATCCGCGTCACCCGCCGGCTGCTCACGGCGGCGCTCGACGGCTCGCTGTCGAAGACCGAGTTCCGGCGCGACCCGTATTTCGGCTTCGCGGTGCCGGTCTCGGTGCCCGGCGTCGAGCCGCACATCCTTCAGCCGGTGAAGACCTGGGCCAACAAGGCGGCCTTCGCCGAGACGGCGAACCGGCTCGTCGGCATGTTCAAGGAGAACTTCAAGCGCTTCGAGCAGCACGTCGACGCGGACGTGCGCGCGGCCGAGCCGAATGCGCAGGCGATGGCAGCCTGAGGGGCTCGGGTCTTCCCTCCCCCTTGCGGGGGAGGGAAAGGTACGCGTCCGACCGTCGCCTCAGCCCGGCTTGCGCTCGCTGAGGAACGTCTTCATCCGCTCGAGCGCGCGAAGGATGTTCTCGGCCGAGTTGGCGTAGGACAGGCGGATGTAGCCCTCGCCGTGCACGCCGAAATCCGGGCCGCCGATGACGGCGACGCCGGCCTCCTCCAGTAGGGTCGAGGCCAGGGCCTTGGCCTTCCAGCCGGTGCGGCCGACGTTCGGGAACGCGTAGAACGCGCCCTTCGGCACGATGCAGGATACGCCGGGCAGGTCGTTGAGGCCGTCGACCACGATCGTCCGCCGCCGGTCGAACTCGGCGACCATCTCGGCCACGCAATCCTGCGACCCGTCGAGGGCGGCGATGCCGGCCCACTGCGTCGCCGCGTTGACGCAGGAATGGGCGTTGACCGCGAGCTTGCGCGCCGCCTCGTAGAGCGGGTTCGGCCAGACCGACCAGCCGAGCCGCCAACCGGTCATCGCGTAGGTCTTCGAGGCGCCGTCGAGATAGATCAGCCGGTCCCGGATCGCATCGTACGTGAGCAGCGAGTGATGCGCCTGCCCGTCGTAGGTCATGGTGCCGTAGATCTCGTCCGACATCACCGCCACGCCGGGGTGGTCGGCGAGCCCCTTCACGAGGGCGTCGATCTCGGCCTTCGGGGTCACGCCGCCGGTCGGGTTGGCCGGCGAGTTGACGATGAGCAGCCGCGTCCTCGGCGTGATCAGCGCCAGGGTCTCCTCGGCCGAGAAGGCGAAGCCGTTGCCCTCGCGGATCGGCACCGGGACCGGCGTCGCGCCGGTGAACTCGATCATCGAGCGGTAGATCGGGAAGCCGGGGTCGGGATAGAGGATCTCGGCGCCGGGCTCGCCGAACATCAGGATCGCCATGAACATGGTGACCTTGCCGCCGGGCACGATCATCACGCTTTCGGGTGAGACCTCGACGCCGTGGCGCCGGTGGATGTCGCGGGCGACCGCCTCGCGCAAGGGAAGGATGCCGGTGGCCGGCGTGTAGCCGTGATGGCCGTCGCGCAACGCCTGGATGCCGGCCTCGACGATGTGGGCCGGGGTCGGCATGTCGGGCTGGCCGATCCCGAGATTGATGACGTCGCGCCCCTGGGCCGCCAGCGCGTTGGCCCGCGCGAGGACGGCGAAGGCGTTCTCCTCGCCGATGCGTCCGAAGGCCGGAACGATCTGCATCATGGAAACGCCCTCGTGATTCGCGCAGCCGAGCCTCGCGATTGCCCGGCGCGCCGTCCTGCCCGGAACGGAGCCTGCTCCCTGCACGCCGCGTGCCGGGAGGGACGCAGCGCTCAGTTCTTGGAGCGCTCGGCCAGCTTGCTCGCGCCGAACGACAGCGCCACGGCGATGACGGCCAGGATCACGAAGGTCTTCACGGACGCGTAGAACAGGGCCGGCTCGATGCCGGTGTCGGTGTAGAGCACGAGGCCGATCGCGGCGAGCGGCAGCGAGATCAGGATGAAAAGCGGAACGAGCGGGTTCATGAACGGCACTCAGGTCGTGCGGGGCGGCGGCGCAGCCCTCGCGCTTGGACGGATCGCTCGTCCTTAGCATCCCGGCGTGGCCGTGGGGACACCCGGCGCGCCGTTTTTTTGCCGCGCGATCGAGCCTGGCCGCAGCTCAGATCGACAAATATCGGCGGGGTGGCAACGCGGACATTTTTACGAGATCGATCGGCGTTGCTAAGAAAGACGCAAGTCTCGGCGTTTATGTTCGCCCCTAACAAGGGGAAACCGAATTGATGCGCTCACCTGTGTCGAAGCCGCGCTCGATCATGTCGGATCGCGCGCAGATTGACGCGCTGGTGCTGCAGATCGGCAGGCTGGTCCGTCATCGCGGCTACGTCCGTACGAACGTCGCCAGCGCGATGCTGCTCAAATATCTTCCCTCCGACGCCGGGTACGACTGGAGGGGCGAGGCAGGATTGCAGGTCCGTTTCCACGAGGCCGGCCTGGACCTGAAGACCCTGGAATACCTCCTCACGAGCGCCCGTCTCGAGATCACGCACATCCAGGAACGCGCCCGCTGACGAGCCTCGGGCGGCGCGGCCCTCACGCCGGCACCCGCACCGTCGCCCGCAGGCCGCCGAGCGGGCTGTCGTGGAGCGAGACGTCGCCGCCATGGGCACGGGCGATGTCGCGGGCGATCGACAGGCCGAGGCCCGAGCCGCCGGCATCCTGCCGCGCATCGTCGAGGCGCACGAACGGCTTGAACACCTCCTCGCGGCTCTCGAGCGCGATGCCCGGGCCGTCGTCGTCGATCGAGACGAAGAACGCCCGCGCCTCGGCCCGGCCGGAGATCGCCACCGTCTCGCCGTAGCGCGCGGCGTTGGCGGCGAGGTTGAACAGGCAGCGCCGGAACGCGTCCGGCCGGACGGTGACCGAGGGCGACCCGGCCAGCTCGAAATCCGAGACCTGGGCGCCCAGGCGCTCGACGTCGGTGCGCAGGTCTTCCAGCAGGGCGCGCATGTCGGTCGGCGCCGCGTTCTCGGCCGAATCACCGCGGGCGAAGGCGAGGTAGCCTTCCAGCATCCGGCTCATCTCGTCGACGTCGCGCAAGAGCTCGTCGATCTCCGGGGTCTGCTCGATCAGGGCGAGCGAGAGGCGGAACCGGGTGATGATGGTGCGCAGGTCGTGGCTCACGCCGTTGAGCATCGTCGTGCGCTGCTCCATCGCCCGCTCGATGCGGCGCTTCATCTCGATGAAGGCGTGGCCGGCCTGGCGGACCTCGCGGGCGCCGCGGGGGCGGAACTCGATCTCGCGGCCCTTGCCGAAGCCCTCCGCCACCGCGGCCAGCCGCAGGATCGGCTTGATCTGGTTGCGCAGGAACAGGATCGCCACGCCGAGCAGCACCATCGACGAGCCGATCATCCAGACCAGGAAGATGTGCGAGTTCGAGGCGTAGGCCTGCGAGCGGCGGGCGGTGATGCGCATCACCCCGTCGGGGATCGCGACGCGGATCTCGATCAGGTTCGAGCGCCCGACGGTGTCGATCCAGAACGGCCGGCCGATCTGCCGCTTCAGCTCGTCCGACAGCGCCTCGTCGAGGATCGAGAAGAACGGCCGCGGCCCCGGCGGCGGGATCTTGGCCCCCTTCAGGATGTCGAGGTCGAGGTTCAGCCGCTCGCCGGCGATGCGCGAGAGCGTCTCGGCGTCCTTGTCCTGGGGATAGACCTCGTAGATGTCGATCAGGGCCGCGACGTCGGCGGTGACGGCCGAGGACAGGCGCTTGGTCACCAGCTGCCAGTGCCGCTCCATGAAGGTGTAGGCGATCACCGATTGCAGCAGCACCACCGGGGCGATGATGATGATCAGCGAGCGGGCATAGAGCCCCTTCGGCAGCAGGTCGCCGATGGCGCGGGCAAGCCGCTTCCACAGGGTGCGCGGGCCGCCCAGCCGGCGCTGGGCCGGGCGACGCACGGCCGCGAGGTCCGGCGCGGTCATGCCGGGCACCGTGCAGGGCGGGGTGCTGTCGTGCCGGGGAATGTCGGGGCCGGCGGGAGGCGGCGCATCGGGCGAAGGTCCGGGCGGAGGCCCCGGAAGCGGGACGTCCGTCTTATGCCACTGCCGGCGCGCCACTCCAACGCGCGCTCGGTCCGACGCCGATCAGGATGCCGGCGCCGAGCAGCACGAGGCGGCCGTCAAGCCGTCCTCGCGCACCTCGTGCGTACCGGCCTCGGTGCTGCGGATCCGATAATTCGGCGCGCCCGCCTCGGCCGGCAACAGGCCGATCACCTCGAAGATGCGGTTGCCGTTTCGCGCCGCCGCGAGGTCGCGGCGACGCACGAGCTGCCCGAGATGAAACTTGTGGCCCATGTCGTGCTCTCCCACTGTCGCGCTCCCTTACGCGACGCGGGGCGGCTTCGGTTTCGCTTCGGGGATCGGCGAACGCGAGAGACTGAGGATCGTCCGCTGCGGACGCCCCGACTTCTGGGCGATCTCCTCGTCCTGCGCCGAGATCACCTCGCGGGCCGGCTCGTCGCCGTCGAGACCACCGAGGATCTCCATCGGGACGCGGCGGTTCGAGGCTTGCGAACCGTCCTCGTAGACCACGTCGAACAGCACGGAGCCTCGCTCCTGCGGCCTTTGCCTGGTGCGCTTACTCATTGCCTGCTTGGGGTTGGGGTCGACGTGAAACGCCGCCCAGGGATGGAACGGCTCCCGATCGATGGGCGGACCGGGGCGGGAGACGCCACCCGGCCCGTCAGCGGGAGCCGCATGCGGCTGGCGAGAAGGGCCTCGGCCGGCATCGAGGCTGAGATGGCGCAGGTCCGCGCGTTTGGCAACGCACGGCACGTCCGCGCGCCTTGCAGACGTCCGCGCGCGAGACGCCGAAGGCGTTGGGGCCGTGTGCGGCGACCGCTCGCAGCCGCCGTGGCGCATCAGCCGACGAGGGAGAGCTCGCTCTCGTTGGCGGCGCGCTCGCCGGCCGAGGACTTGATCCGGTAGCAGGGCTCGCCGGTCCGGTCCTCGGGCATCAGGCGGACGATCTCGCACAGCAGGCCCGAGGCGTCGTCCTTGACGGAGCCGAAGCCGCCGCGCGACTGACGGACACGCTGGCCGAGCTTGAACTTGTGGGACATCGTACATCACTCCTGATCGCCGCGACGCCGGCTGCCGGACCCGGGGCGGGTGCGACGTTCGAAGTGACGGATTCGGTTGGGTCGGGTGGCGCCGGCCCGCCCGCCGCGGCCTGAGCCGCGTCGGTCGGATCGTCGCCGGGGCTCGGCTGCGGGCCTACTTGCGCGCGCGCAGCTTGCGCGCCGCGAAGCGGGCGTCGCGTGCCTCTTTCTGCTCGGCGGCCAGGGCGGCCTGACGCTCGGCCTTCTCGGCGGCGATGCGCAGCACCTCGGCGGCCTCGAACTCGCGCTGGGCCTTCGCCTCGGCGACGCGCTGGATCTCGGCGGCGACCCGGGCGGCCTCGCGCTCCTTGTTGCGCTCCTCGCGGGCCTCGATCACGGCCTGACGCTCGGCCTGGCGGGCGACGACGGCGGGATCATCGGCGGCCGGCCGCGAACGATAGCGCGCCAGCATCGCTTCCCGCGCCTTCGCAGCGGTCTCGAGCCGGTCGGAGAACTGGTTGTCCTTGGATTGATTCACACAAGATCCTTATGCGCCACCGGCCCCATGCCGGCTGCGGTCAGACAGGTCGGACCGAATCGCAAGGCTCTCGGCCCATGACGCTCGGCGGATGGCGGCCGCCCCGCCGTGGCGGGACGCGGTCGGCGATGAGGCTCGCTCATCGCGATTCGGTCGCAACGCTCCGAAAACGCGCGAAGCCGTCCCGGGTGGGACGGCTTCGACGACGATCCGAGGCGAGCTCGGTGCTCAGGCGGCCTGGAGGCTGCCGGCGGACTGCTTGCCGCTACGACGGTCGGTCTCCATCTCGTAGGAGATCTTCTGGCCTTCGGTCAGGCCGCGCATTCCGGCGCGCTCCACAGCCGAGATGTGCACAAAGACGTCCTTGCCGCCGTCATCCGGCTGGATGAAGCCGAAGCCCTTCTGATCGTTGAACCACTTGACGGTGCCGGTGCTCATAGAAAATTCCGTATCTTATCAGTCGTCATAATTCGACCGGCGCATGTGAATCACGCGCCAGGTCGCGGGTCGTCGAAATGTGGGAGAAAATCAGCGCACGTCCATTACGGACGGAACGGCCGGATATCTGGCCAGAGATCGATGTTGTACTTTTTGCACACTCGGCGACATTTAGCAAACACCGCGTGCGACAAACACGAAAGCGCGCGTCTCGATCCGAGAACCGCACGGTGGGTCGACGGCAAATCGTTCGGCGGGAATGCGGGAAAGCGTGCTAGGCTCGGGTCATGCCCGCCACGCGCTCGTGCGGACGGTCTCTTCCTTCGAGGTGGACATGGCGCGCATCCCCGAGACCGGTGACTCCTCCGTCGTTTCGATGGCGGAATACGACAAGCGCGCCAAGCGGATCTCCGGAAACACGAGCGAGATCGCCGAGGACTTGAAGAAGAGCCGCCAGGCGACGAGCCTTCGCCTGATCGAGACCGCCGAGCGCAAGGCCTCGACCCCGCGCCTGACGCTCGTCGGCTCCGGCGAGGAGCCGGCCGGCACCGACTGATCGGCCCTTGGCGCGATCGGAGCGGCCGGACGTATCAGCAAGCCCGCGCGTCGCGTTCGCGGGGGCTGAACGTACGATCCCGAAGGCATCGCGCGATCGCGGACGAGCCGCTACGGCAGCGCTAGGCTGCGGCGGGCCCGGCGGCGCTGCAGCCACAGGCTCGCCGCGAGCGCCGTGCCGATCACCACGGCCGACACCGCCGTCGTCAGGCTTCCCAGCGCGTAGATCTCCGGCGTCGTCACCGTGGTGGTGAGACCCTGGAGCTCGAGCGGCAGGGTGTTGCGCCCGCCGATCGCCTGGCTGGTGCGGGCGAGCTCGTCGAAGGACAGGGTGAAGCCGAACAGGGCGACGCCGACCAGGGCCGGCGCCAGGATCGGGACCACGACGTGGCGCAGCGTCTGCGCTCCGGTCGCGCCGAGGTCGCGGGCGGCCTCCTCGTAGGCCGGATCGAACCGGTTGAAGACCGCGAACATGATGAGAAGGCCGAAGGGCAGCGTCCAGGTCAGGTGCGCCCCGAGCGCCGAGGTGTAGAGCCCCATGGCGGTGCCGTGGTCCTGCAGCCATCCCCAGCCGGTGGCGGCCGCCGAAGCGTTGATCGCGTCGTCGACCAGACGGAACTCGAGGCCGATCCCGAGGGAGACCACGATCGAGGGCACGATCAGGCTGGCGACCGCGATGGCGAACAGGGCGTTGGCGCCGCGAAAGCCCTTGCGGAAGGCGAGGCCCGCGAAGAACGCCAGGACGACGGTGAGCGCCATCACCACGAAGCCGAGGCGGAGCGAGCGCCCGAACGCCGCCCAGATGTCGACGATGCCGCCGCCGGCCCAGAGCTTGGCGAACCAGTGCGTCGAGACGCCGTTCATCGGAAACGTCAGGCCGCCCTGCGGACCCTGGAAGCTCAGCGCCAGGATCGTCAGGGTCGGGCCGTAGAGGAACAGCACGTAGAGCGCGAAGAACGCGGCCAGCGCGGCGAAGGCCAGGCCTCGGGGACGATCGCTCACGCCGAAGGCTCCGTCATGGTCAGAGTTCCCGCCGCAGGTCGATCACCCGGGTGAGCCCGAGGATCATCATCAGCACGGCGGCGAGCAGCACCACGGCGTTGGCGGCCGCGGCCGGGAACTGCAGGTACGACATCTGCACCTGGATCACCTTGCCGACCGACGCGATCTGCTGGCCGCCCATCACGCCGACGGTGACGAAGTCGCCCATCACGAGGGTGAGAACGAAGATCGTCCCGATGGCGATGCCCGGCTTGCACAGGGGAACGATCACGCTCCACAGCGTCTGCCACCCCGTGGCCCCGGCATCGTAGGCCGCCTCGATCAGCGACCGGTCGATCCGCGCCATGCTGTTGAAGATCGGCACGATCATGAAGACCGTGTAGAGGTGCACGAAAGCCAAGGTCACCGAGAAGTCCGAGTACAGCAGACCCTCGATCGGGCTCCCGATCACGCCCATCCCCTGTAGGGTGTCGTTGACGAGGCCGTTGCGCCCGAGCAGCGGAACCCACGAGATCATGCGGATCACGTTCGAGGTCCAGAACGGGATCGTGCACAGCAGGAACAGCCCCATCTGCACGGTGCGCGAGCGGACGTGGAAGGCGAGAAAGTACGCGACCGGGAACCCGATCAGCAGCGTGAAGGCCAGCGTCAGCGCGCAGAACTTGAGGGTCGAGAGATAGGTCCGCGCCGTGGTGCACGGGTCCGCGAGGTTGCCGCAGCCCTCGAACACGTCGCGGTAGTTCTGCAGCGTGAAGGCCGGGATGATCTCGTACTCGTTGTACTCCCAGAAGCTGACCATCAGCGTCAGCAGGAGCGGGATCGCGAGGAAGACCAGGAACACCAGCGCCATCGGCGCGGCCTGAAGATAGGCGAGGGGCCGCCGGCGGCGGGCCGGGGCGGCCTCGGCCCGAACCGAATTCGCCGGCACGTCGGCGAGGGCAGGAAGCGCAACGTCGCTCATCGCGAGCCCTCCGACCGATGCAGCGGGCGCCGTTCCCTTCCGCGTCCGCGGGCGACCGGTTCCACGGCGCCTGTCCTCGAATCGCGGGTTCCCTCTCCCGTTCGGGAGAGGGGGCAGGGCGGTGCTTCGAACGATCCGTGCATAGACGACATGCCGAAGTGCGTGAGCACCATGGCCTCGGCGAACGAAGGGTGCGGCGCAGCCATCGTCCTCACGCCGCGATGAACTCGTTCCACTTGCGGACCATGTAGGTGTTCTCGTCCATGACCGCGTTCCAGCAGGCGACCGCGCCCATGCGGGCCTCGAAGGAGCCGCCGTCGCGGGTGGCGCCGGCCTTCTCGAGCAGGCCGCCGTCGGGGCCGTGGATGTCCTTCTCGGCGGGCTTGCCCTCCATCCAGTAGGCCCACTCGTAGGGCTCCATCTGGGTCTTGGCGGTCTCGGGCACGGCGGAATAGTAGCCCTGGCGGTTGAGGTAGGCGCCGGCCCAGCCGGAGAGGAACCAGTTGACGAAGTCGTAGGCCGCGTCGAGCTTGCGGCCGGTCAGCGTCTTCGGCAGGCCGAAGCCCGTGGCCCAGGCGCGGTAGCCTTCCTTCAGCGGCTGATAAGTGCAGGCGACCCCCTGCGTGCGCACCTTGGTGACGGCGGGCGACCACATCGACTGGATCACCGTCTCGCCGGACGCCATCAGGTTCACGGATTCGTTGAAGTCCTGCCAAAAGGCGCGGAACTGGCCGGCGCGCTTGGCCTCGATCAGCAGCTTGATCGTGCGGTCGATCTCCGCCTTCGTCATGTTGCCCTTGTCGGCGTAGGTGTAGTCGCCGGTGGCCTCCACCACCATCGCCGCGTCCATGATGCCGATGGAGGGGATGTTGAGAATCGAGGCGCGGCCCTTGAACTCGGGGTTCAGCAGCTCCTTCCAGCTGGTGATCGGGCGCTTAATCAGGTCCGGGCGGATGCCGAGCGTGTCGGCGTTGTAGGTCGTCGGGATCAGGGTGATCCACTCGGTCGGCGACGACGCGAAGGTCTTGCCCGTCTGGCCTTCGAGGTAGAACACCTTCTTCGGCGCGGTGCCCTGGTCGCCGATCGCCTTACCGGCGATCTCGCCCTTGGTAAAGATCGGGGTGATCTTGTCGGCGTTCTTGATCCGGCGCGCATCCATGCCGAGGATGTTGCCCGAGGGGACGATCTTCTTCAGGCTGAAGAACTCGGTGTCGATCAGGTCGAAGGAGTTCGGCTGCGTCACCGCGCGCTTCGTCACCTCGTCGGTGACGACCGGGATGTACTCGATCGTGATCCCGAGATCCTCCTTCACCTTCCGGGCGATGTCGCCGGACTGGTTCACGGCGGTGCCGAGGTAGCGCAGCGTCACCGGCTCGGCCGCGTGGACGGCGGGAAACCCGGTGATCGGCCCGGCCGCGAGGGCGGTGCCGGCTCCCTGGAGCAGCGTGCGCCGCGTGAATCTGATGCCGTTGGTCATCGTCGTCCCTTTCTTTTCTTGATGCCGGTCGCGTCAGGCGTCCAGGCGGTGCGCGGCGGCGGGGTCCCAGCCGAGCGCCACGCGGTCGCCCGGCGCCAGCGGACGGCCGGCGAAGGTCGCGTCGTCCACGACCGCGCTCAGCCCGCCCGGCTCGGTCATCCCGTCCGCCTCGAGCGCCACCTGCACGCTGGCGCCCTGGTACTCGACCGCGAGGACGCGGGCCTGCACGGCGCCGTCCGTGCACGGCGCGCTGCTTCAGGTCCTCCAGCGCTCGCTCTCCGCCCCGGCGGAGCGGGACGATGCGCATCCCGACGGCACGGCGGTGCAGCGGG
>NZ_VRUV01000979.1:0-823 GCF_008039455.1 Methylobacterium sp. WL116 | reverse complement strand
GCCGGCACGAAGGCGACGCGGGCGTCGGCCTCGAAGCGCGGATGGGCGTCGCCGCCGCCCGAGAGCTTCAGGGCGACGGCGCCGTCCGCCGCCGGCTCGCCGCTGACCAGGGTGAACGGCAGGCCGCCGCTGGTGCCCGCGACCCGCCAGGGGCCGACGAGGGCCGGCGCCTGGATCTGCACGGCTTCCGCGTAGAACTGGTCGGTGCGCCCGGTCGCGGGCACCACCGTGGTCAGCAGCAGCTGCTGGACGTGGAGGTCTTCGATTGCGAGGTCGCGGCCGCGCAGGGCCTCGCCGAGGCCGGCCGGCACCACGAGGGCGTCGCCCTCGGTCACCGGCAGCTTGACCTCGGCGCGGCCGATCCGGGTCTCGGTGAAGCGGAACGCGCCCGCCAGCAGCGGGCTCAGGCCGAGCTCGGCCTTGACGAAGCGCAGATCGAGGGCGGGCCGTCCCGGCTCGTCGCCGAGATGAAGGCGGTCGAGGCGCAGGCGCGGCGAGGGCAGCAGCCGCACGTCGATGCGGCCCTCGCTGCGCACCGGCAGGCCGAGGGACCGGCTCACGGTCGCGTCGACGAAGGCGCGATGGGTCGGCCAGTCGATGAAGGGCGGCACCGCGAGCGCCGCGACGAGGATCAGGATGACGGCGCCCGCGAGCGCGGTCAGGAGGTCACGCACCGTGATCGTTCCGCATGCACCCCGCGCCACCCGGCGGGTTCACGGCGGGCATAGCACGGCGCGGGACCGCAGGCGCCAGGGCGCCCGCGGCCTTGGTTCAACGCCCGCGGGCTCGGCTCAGCGCCGGGGGGCGACGATCACGCCCGGGG
>NZ_VRUV01000978.1:0-823 GCF_008039455.1 Methylobacterium sp. WL116 | reverse complement strand
ATGTCGAACTTGAGCGCGTCCGGCGCCGGCGGCGCCGGACGCGCTCAAGTTCGACATCGTCCGCGTCGAGCCGAACGGCGAGTCGGTGGTGGCCGGCCGCGGGGCGCCGAACACCGTCGTCGAGCTCCTGGTCGACGGCAAGGCGGTGGCCAAGGCGCTCGCCGACCCGAACGGGCAGTTCGCGATCGTGCCGCCGGCGCTGCCCGCGGGCAACAGCGAGATCGTGCTGCGCTCCACCAATGCCGAGGGCCGCGAGACCCGCTCGACGGAGAGCGTCGCGGTGGCGGTCTCGCCCTCGCGCACCGAGAAGCCGCTGGTGGCGCTGACCGCGCCCGACAAGCCCACGGTGGTGCTGTCGCAGCCGGAGGTCCGGACGGCGCAGCGGGCGCCGGACCCGGCGCCGGGCCAGGCGGTCGCCGGCAGGGATACCCCCGTCAAGGGCGCGGCGAAGGCCCCTGCGGCGAAGGACGCGGCGGCCAAGCCGCCTTCCGGGAAGGCCGCCAAGGACGCCCCCGCGCCCGTCAAGATCGTCAGCGTGGACGCGCAGGAGGGCGGCCGGCTGTTCGTCACCAGCCAGGCCGCGCCGGGTGCGACGGTGCGGCTCTACCTCAACGACACGCTGATCGCCCCGGCGAGCGTCGGCGCCGACGGCAAGGTCACCTTCACCATCGGCCGCGGGGTGAAGCCGGGCGCCTACACGGTGCGGGTCGACCAGGTCGATTCGGTCTCGGGCAAGGTGCGCAGCCGGGCCGAGGTGCCGTTCTCGGTGCCGGAACCCGCCCGCGTCGCGACGAACCTCGCGCCGCCCAGGCCCGGCTGCGCA
>NZ_VRUV01000977.1:0-826 GCF_008039455.1 Methylobacterium sp. WL116 | reverse complement strand
GTGCACGCCGCGCGCGTCCGGCCCGGCGATGCGTCGCCGGTCGTCGCACGGCCCTACTTCAAGCCCTGACACGGTTCTCGCGCGATCGAAGGGAGGCCGGATCCGGCAAGCCCGCGAAGCCCGGATCCGCCCTCCCGAAGCCACCCGCCGGATCGTCGTGACGCGATCGTCCCGATCCGGCCCAGCGTTTCATCCGCCGTGCCGCGTGGAGCCCATCACGTCGTGAGGGTCAGGGGCGATCCATATAAGCTTGACGCAAGATCAGACCGTGCCGAACCGGCGGCCTGTATTGCTGGAAGGCGTCTTCTATCCTCATGACGTTGCGTTTCGTTGCCGTCGCGGCCGCTCTCGTCATCGGCGTTTCCGCCCCCGTCTCGTCCGCGCGCGCGTTCAGCTACGAGGCCCCCGTCGACCGCTTCGCGCCGCCGTCCCCCTCTGACGACCTGACCACGGGTTCGGTCGGGATCGGCGTCGACGGCACGCCGCGCACCGGCGGGTGCGTGCCGAGCTCGGCGAGCGAGGGCGACGCCAACCGGCAGACCCGGCCGGTGAGGCAGTACGGCCAGACCAGCGGCGGCAGCCGTTGCTGAGCGGGAAGCGGACCGGGATCGAGACCATGACGCTGTTCGACGACGCGATGATCGGCGCCTTCGTCTGCGGCCTCGTCGTCACCGCCTACGGCTCCGTCAGCGTTCCGATGGCGCTCTGACGGACGGCGCCCATCGTTCTCGCGAGCCGAAGAGGACGCGGTCCCCCTCTCCCCAGCGGGAGAGGGGCCGCGCTGAGCTTCGACGATGCATCCGCGCCCTCGGCCGGGACGCCGCGG
>NZ_VRUV01000976.1:0-827 GCF_008039455.1 Methylobacterium sp. WL116 | reverse complement strand
GGCCGCCATCAAACGCTTCATCGCCGAGAGCAACGGCAATCCGAAGCCCTTCGTCTGGACCGCCGACCCGGATCGCATCATCCAGGCCGCAAAGCGCGGGCACCAAGTGTTAGACTCGTACCACTAGGCTCTGAATGGTGCCTGCAGCGCTTTCTATCGAAAACGTCGGAGATGATCTTTCTACGCGGTCACCAGCATCCGCGTGTTTATTCAGCTTCGGTGGATTGCTGCCGGCATGCTCTCGAGCGCTTTCCTTTGCGCAAAGCTGGAAATGTCGCGCGGCGGTCCGCTTGGCGCTGTTGATAAGGCGGCGGGGCGCTGATGTGTCAGGGGCGCGGACGGCGAGTGACGGAACGCGGCCAACTTGAAGTTCGCATGGGACGGGTTGGAAGAAGCGCATACGCGCGAAAAGGGGAAGTCCCACAGGGGCCCCTACCATATCTCCAGTGGTTCCGGCCGGCTTCTGGATTGTAAAAAATATACTAGATGTGCGACAAATAGGCAGTTTGATCGAGAAATTAATCTATAATTTACGGCAAGAATTACAATTCAAGTCGAAGAGGTCGTAGACCCTCCGGCTGGGAGTCTGTTGGTGCGCTTGTTCGATAGCTCTTTCCGTGCGCTGTTCGAGGCCATCGACCGCTCGCGCGCCCGCATCGCGTTCGCCCCCGATGGCACGATCCTCGATGCCAATGCGAACTTCCTCGGCCTCGTTGGCTACACGCTGGCGGAACTGAAGGGCCAGAACCACCGCAAGCTCGTCACGCCGGCAGAGCGCGACGCGCCGGCCTATCACGCGTTCTGGGACGCATTGCGCAAAGGGGAGT
>NZ_VRUV01000975.1:0-829 GCF_008039455.1 Methylobacterium sp. WL116 | reverse complement strand
CCCGCGGGCTCGTCGCCTTCGCGCTCGGCACCGACACGGCGGGCTCGGGCCGCGTGCCGGCCGGGCTGAACAACGTCGTCGGCCTGAAGCCCTCGCTCGGCAGCGTCTCGGCCCGCGGCATGGTCCCGGCCTGCCGGACGCTCGACACGCTCTCGGTCTTCGCCGGCACCGTGGCCGACGCCGACGCCGCCTTCCGCGCCATGGCCGGCCACGATCCCGCCGACGCGTTCTCGCGGAGCCTGCCCGTGCCCGCCGCGTCCGCGGTCCCGCCCGGCCTGCGCCTCGGCGTGCCGGATGCGCAGGGGCTGGACTTCGCCGGCGACGCCCTGTCCGAGGCGGCCTTCGCCGCGAGCCTCGCCGACCTCGAAGCCCTCGTCGGCGCCGGCCGCCCGGTCGACTTCGCGCCGATGTTCGCGACCGCGCGCCTGCTCTACACCGGCCCGTGGGTGGCCGAGCGCTACCAGGCGATCCGCGCCGTGATCGAGACGCGGCCCGAGATCCTGCATCCGACGACGCGGGCCGTGATCGAGAACGCCGAACACTTCTCGGCGGCCGACGCCTTCGGCGGGCTCTATCGCCTCGCCGAGCTGCGGCGGGCGGCCGACGCGGTCTGGGACGCGGTCGACGTGCTCGCGGTGCCGACCTATCCGCGGCCGCGCACGGTGGCGGACCTCGCCGCCGACCCGATCGGGCCGAACAGCGAGCTCGGCACCTACACCAACTTCGTCAACCTGCTCGACTGGTGCGCGCTTGCCGTGCCCGGGCGCTTCCGGGCCGACACGTTCCCCGCGGGGGTGACGCTGCTGGCCCCCCGCGGGGAACGTGTCGG
>NZ_VRUV01000974.1:0-833 GCF_008039455.1 Methylobacterium sp. WL116 | reverse complement strand
GAGGGAGGCGGGCGGCCGCGCACGTCGCGCGAGAGCGTGGCCGGCACCTCGGCGATGCGCTCGCCCTTCAGCGCCGCTTTGATCACCATCTCGCTGGCGAACTCCATGCCGCTGCCGCGCAGCGCCAAACGCTTGACGCAGCCCTTGGTCAGCGCCCGCAGGCCGCAATGCGCGTCGTCGACGCCGGTGCGGAACAGCAGGTTAAGGATGCTGGTGAGCACCGGGTTGCCGATGTAGCGGTTCTTCCACGGCATCGCGCCGGGCGCGATCCCGCCGCGGAAGCGCGAGCCCATGCACAGGTCGGCGCCTCCCTGCAGAGCCTCGACCATCGCGACGGAGTCGCGGAATTCGTAGGAGCCGTCGGCGTCGCCCATCACCAGGTAGCGCCCGCGCGCCGCCTGGAAGCCGCCGGCGAGGGCCGCGCCGTAGCCGCGCTCCGCGACCGGCACCACCCGCGCGCCGAGGCTTTCGGCCAAAGCTTGGCTGCCGTCTGTGCTGCCGTTGTCGGCGATGACGATCTCCCCGGCCAAGCCTTTGGCGGCGAGGGTCTCGAGGGCGGCGCGCGCGCTGGCGATCGCGGTCGGCAGGGCACGCACCTCGTCGAGGCACGGCATCACGATCGAGACGTCGATCGTGGCCGCCGCCGCGTCGGCGGCGATCTCCCGGTTCTGCCCGCCCCGGTCCTGCCCGCCCATGCCGCTTCCACCCGCGTCTCGCCCGGGCGGCAGGATGGTTTGCAAAGCGTTGCGATTCGGTTTCGGCGGCCGCTCAGGCGCTGACGAAGCGGCCCGACGCTCGCGCGGGTCGGGCATCGGCCTCGGCCAGCACCAGGA
>NZ_VRUV01000973.1:0-837 GCF_008039455.1 Methylobacterium sp. WL116 | reverse complement strand
GGCGAGCGCCTCGAGGCGGCCGGCCTCGCGCGCCCAGTAGCCGACGAGCTGCCCGTCGAGAGTGATCCGCTCCGCCTGCGCCGCCATGCATCCCTCCCCTCAGGCGATGGTGCTCGCCGTCGAACGTCCTCAGCAAAACGCCTAATGCGGCGCGGCGGGTTCCGTCGTCTCCTCGACGATCAGCGCCTCCGCCTCACCCTCGAACCCGCCCGCGCCGTCGGGGACCGGGGTGGCGGGCGTGCCGAACGGCGTGCTCGGATAGGCCTGCTCGAACCTTGCGCGCGCGTCGGCGGGGTCCTCGCCCTTGAGCACGATCTGCGGCTTGCCCGGCAGCGGCCAGCGCGGGTCGGCGGGATCGCGGGGACGCACGGCGTACCAGGGCATGGAGGCTCCAAGTCGAGACGGGAGGATCGCGCCTGCCGTGAACGGAAGCCGGTCCGGCGCGGTTCCACGAACGCCGCGCCGCATTGATTCCCGGCGCGCGCCGGTGCAGGTGCGGGCACCATGCGCGTGGACCTGTTCGATTTCGACCTGCCCGAGGCCAGCATCGCGCTGCGCCCGGCCGAACCGCGCGGCGCCGGGCGCCTGCTCGTCGTGCGCCCCGGCGACGGCCTGACCGATGCCCGCGTCGCCGACCTTCCCGGCCTGCTGCGCCGGGGCGACGCCCTGGTCTTCAACGACACCCGGGTGATCCCGGCGCGCCTTCGCGGCATCCGCACCCGGCCCGGCGCGCCCGGCCAGCGCACGGAGGTGATGCTGCATCTGCGCGAGGCGCCGGACCGGCTTCCGTTCACGGCAGGCGCGATCCTCCCGTCTCGACTTGGAGCCTCCATGCCC
>NZ_VRUV01000972.1:0-839 GCF_008039455.1 Methylobacterium sp. WL116 | reverse complement strand
GGTGATGCAGGCGCGCGCGCCGGAGTCGGCGAGGCGGTAGGCCAGCGCCTCCGGGCCGAACAGGCCGGCGAGCGGCAGCGCGATGGCGCCGAGCTTGTAGGCGGCGGCGTGCGCCACCATCACGGCGGTCGATTGCGGCAGCAGCACCGCGACGCGGCCGGGCTGGCCAAGCTCGAGCTGATCCGCGGGCAGCTGCCGGAGCTGTTCCTGCTGGTCTCGGTCGACGGCGCCTCGGGCGACGCGCTCGGCCTCGCCGACCTGCTCGCAGCCGCCGCACCCGACTTCTCGGCCCACGACACCGGCCCCGACGACCCGGCGCTGATGATCTACACCTCCGGCACCACGGGACAGGCGAAGGGCGCCCTGCACGGGCACCGGGTGCTGCTCGGCCACCTGCCCGGCTTCGACCGGATGCATGCCTTTCCGCCGCGCCCCGGCGACCTGATGTGGACGCCCTCGGACTGGGCCTGGGCCGGCGGCCTGCTCAACGTGCTGATGCCGGCGCTGCGCCACGGCGTGCCGGTGGTGGCCCGCGCCGCCCGGTTCGAGGCCGACGCCGCCTTCCGGCTGATCGAGCGCTTACGGATCACCAACGCCTTCCTCGCGCCGACCGCCCTGCGGATGCTGCGCGCGGTCGAGGCGCCGCGCACGCGCTACGACCTCTCGTCGCTGCGCAACGTCGCCTCGGCCGGCGAGGCGCTCGGCGCCGACACCTATCGCTGGGCGGAGGACGCGGTCGGGCTCGCCGTCGGCGAGGCCTACGGGCAGACCGAATGCAACCTCGTGCTCGCGGCCGCGCCGGCGGAAGGGATCGGCCGGGCGGGCTCGGCCGGCAAGCC
>NZ_VRUV01000971.1:0-842 GCF_008039455.1 Methylobacterium sp. WL116 | reverse complement strand
GCCCGCGATGCCGCGCAGCGCCCGCGCCGAGACCATGACGATCGACGGCCCCGGCGGCCCGCTGAACCTGCGGGTGATCCGCCCCCGGGCCGGCGTGAAGCTGCGCGGCGCCTACCTGCACATCCACCGCGGCGGCTGGGTCTGGGGCTCGGCCGACGAGCAGGACCCGTGGCTCGAGCGGATCGCCGACACCTGCGGCTTCGTCTGCCTCTCGGTCGAGTACCGCCTCGCCCCCGAGCATCCCTACCCGGCGGCGCTCCTCGATTGCGAGGCGGCGGCGCTCTGGCTCGCCGGCCCGGGCAAGGCCGAGTTCGGCATCTCGGCGCTGACCATCGGCGGCGAATCGGTCGGGGCGCACCTCGCGGTGATGGTGCTTCTGCGCCTGCGCGACAAGCACCGGCTTCCGCGCGCCTTCCGCGGCGCGAACCTGAACGCCGGCTTCTTCGACCTCGGGCTGACCCCGTCGGTGCGCAACTGGGGCGACGAGCGCCTCGTGTGCAACACCACCGACCTCACCGCCTTCGCCGACGGCTACGTCCGCAACGGCATCGACCGGCGCCGGCCGGACGTGTCGCCGATCTACGCCGACCTCAAGGGCCTGCCGCCGGCCCTGTTCACCGTCGGGACCTGCGACCCGCTGCTCGACGACACGCTCTACATGTCCGCCCGCTGGGCGGCGGCGGGCAACGGCGGCCACACGGCGGTCTATCCCGGCGGCTGCCACGTCTTCATCCGCTATCCCGGCGCGATGACGGAGCGGGCGCTGGAGCTGATCGACCGCTTCCTGATGGCGCTCGCCTGAGCCGGCGCGCGGCGGCCGACCCGAGCGCCCTGCCGCCGGC
>NZ_VRUV01000970.1:0-845 GCF_008039455.1 Methylobacterium sp. WL116 | reverse complement strand
TCGCGGGCTGCGGGCCGGCGCGCCCCGGGGCGATGATCCCGTGATCCGGTCATGCTGCGATCCCGTGATCACGGGATCTTGTGCCGATCGCATCATGCCGGCACCCCAAAGCGGAAAAGCCCGGCGCTTCGGGGCGCCGGGCTTCTTGCAAAAGTCAATTTGCAGGGGCCGATCCCGACGGCGGGATCGGCGGTCGCGAATCAGGGCTTGGGGGCCGCCGCGGCGCCGGCGCCGGCCGCGCCCGGCTGCTCCAGCTTCTTGCGCATGTCCTCGCTGCGCTTCTCGAGCTCGGCCTGGAGCTTCTTCTGCTGCTCCTCGAGCACCTTCGGGTCCATGGCCGGGCCGTCGAAGGCCTTGCCGAAGCCGGCGAGCGGCACGGCGAAGGTCACCTCGCGCTGGGTCTGGTTCTGCACCGAGACGTTGAGCGTGGTGCCCTTCTTCATCGCGGCGACGACGCCGGCATCGACGCCGCCGGCCTCGGCGAAGCAGCCGTTGGGGAAGCAGACCGCGAACTTGCCGGCGGTGCCCTGCTGGCCGTCGACGGTGAAGCGGATGCCGGGCTGCAGCAGCAGGCCGAGCGGCAGCAGGTAGCGCACCACGCGCACCTCCTGCTTCGTGGCCGGGTTCTTCATCTCGTACACGGCGACCGCGAGGACCGGCTGGCCCTGGTCGGAGACGAAGTCGCGGGTGGTGTAGCAGATGTCGGTGCCCGACCCGCCGTCCTTGCCGCAGACCTTGGTCCAGTCGGCCTGGCTCGGCTCGGACTTCACGGTCACGGTCTGCGGGCCGGTCTGCGCCGCGGTGTTGGCCGCCGGCGTGCTCTGGGCCGGGGCGGGGGCCGCCGG
>NZ_VRUV01000096.1:0-11872 GCF_008039455.1 Methylobacterium sp. WL116 | reverse complement strand
GCCACGCAGGCCGCACGGGCCGGATCGGGCGCCGCCATCGACGCTGCCCCGAGGATCAGCGGCAGCACCGCCGTCGTGGCGAGGAGGCGACGGCGCGGCGGGCAGGATACGAGGTGCGGCATGCGGCCCATCCGAAGGCGCGAAGAGACGATCCGGCGATCGCGCGATTGCGCGGTCGTCGGTCCGGTGCCGGGAACGACGGCACGGGGCGGCGGTGAAGACAGGGGCCAGGAGGCCGGGAAACGATTAACGCGACCTCAACCATGCCGAAGAAAAAACAATCGAGGGTTGTTTTTCGGGCTTGGCCGGACGATCCGACGGCGGCGAGGCGCGCTTAGACATCGCCGCGGGCGCGGGTTAGGAGGATCGCATCCCCAGCCGAGGCTCCATGAGCAAACCGAAACCCCTGACCAGCGCGATCCTCGACCCGGAGAAGCGGGCCGACGACGTCGATCAGACCATCCGTCCGCTGAGCCTGTCCGAGTTCATCGGGCAGCGGGCGGCGCGCGCCAACATGGAGATCTTCATCCAGGCGGCGAAGATGACCGGCCAGGCGCTCGACCACGTCCTTTTCGTCGGGCCGCCTGGCCTCGGCAAGACCACCCTGGCGCAGATCGTGGCGCGCGAGCTCGGCGTGAACTTCCGCTCGACCTCCGGGCCGGTGATCGCCAAGGCCGGGGATCTGGCGGCCCAGCTCACCAACCTCGAAGAGCGCGACGTGCTCTTCATCGACGAGATCCACCGCCTCAACCCGGCGGTGGAGGAGATCCTCTATCCGGCGATGGAGGATTACCAGCTCGACCTGATCATCGGCGAGGGGCCGGCGGCGCGCTCGGTCAAGATCGAGCTGCCGAAGTTCACGCTCGTCGGCGCCACCACCCGCGCGGGCCTGCTGACGACGCCGCTGCGCGATCGCTTCGGCATCCCGATCCGGCTCGAATTCTACGACATCGACGAGCTGCAGCTCATCGTCAGCCGCGGCGCGCGGGTGCTCGGGCTCGGCATGTCCGACGACGGCGCCAACGAGATCGCCCGGCGGGCCCGCGGGACCCCGCGCATCGCCGGCCGCCTGCTGCGGCGGGTGCGCGACTTCGCCGTTGTCGCCGAGGCGCCGACCGTGACGCGGGCGATCGCCGACCGGGCGCTGAAGCTGCTCGACGTCGATCCCGTCGGCCTCGACGTGATGGACCGAAAGTACCTGACGATGATCGCGAAATCCTTCGGCTGCGGCCCCGTCGGGATCGAGACCATCGCGGCCGCGCTGTCGGAGCCCCGCGACGCGATCGAGGACATCATCGAGCCCTACCTGATCCAGCAGGGTTTCGTGATGCGCACGCCGCGCGGGCGGGTGCTGACGCAGCACGCCTTCAAGCACATGGGTTTCGCGATGCCCAAGCGCGACCCGATCACGCAGATCGGCCTCTTCGTCGAGGATGAACCCGAAACCTAGCCCGTGTCGTCGCGATGCTGAAGCGACCGTTCGAGGACGGGACACGAAATCGCGTTTCATCGAGTTCCGCTGCGGCGCAACGCCGTCGACGCATGCCGTTCCACCGCTTCAGCTATGCTGTGGCGGCATAGGATAAGGTTCGGAAACTTGTCACATACCACCGCTATAAACTGAGCAAAGCATTGCATAACATCAGCAAATCGATGTTCCGCATACCGCTTCACAACGCCGCGATGTCTCGGTTCGTCGGCTCAGCATGTGCCGGAAGCGTGGCTACGTAGTTCGCACGTGCGGAACGAGCGGCGATCCGACCCGTTGTGCCCGCAATCGCCTGGGGCCTCGACGCACCGGCTAACCACAAAGGATCGTTATCCTATGAAGCGTACCGCCACCCTCGCCGTTCTCGGCCTCTCGCTCGCCTCGCTGACCGCCCCCGCCTTCGCCCAGGACGCCCTTCCCATCCGCGTCTCGCCGTTCGAGCGCGGCGTCGGCGCCGCCGGCACCGACACTCCCGAGTTCCGCGCCGAGGCCCTTCGCTCGGATGCCGTGAGCATCGAGTCGAGCCGCATCGCCCTGGAGCGTTCGCGCAACCCGCAGGTCCGGAACTACGCCAATCGCGTGATCACCGAGCGTGAGGCCACCACCAAGGCGCTTCTGCCCGAGGGCACGTCGCTGTCCTCCGGCGGCACCGTCGTCTCGGATCGCCAGGGCTTCGACACCCGCATCGACAACCCGGTGGGCCTCGTGCTCGCCCCGGTGACCATCGCCGCCAACCTCGGCACCAGCATCGTCGGCGGCGTCCTCGGCGGCGTCGGCATCATCGACAACAGCCCGACCGAGCCCGGCCGCCGCGTCGCGATCGGCCCGAACGGCCAGAACCGGATCGAGCGCCTGAAGTCGGCCCGCAACGGCCGTGACTTCGACCGCACCTATATCGATCAGCAGGCCCGCTCGGACGCCCGCACCCTCGAGCTCTACGAGACCTACTCGCGCAACGGCGACAACGCCGCCGGTCGCCAGTTCGCCAACGAGGCGCTGCCCTACATCGCCAACGAGCACGGCCACTCGGCCTCGCTCGCCAACCGCATCGGCGGCTGATCCCGCTTCGGCATCGTCGAAACGGATTCACTGACGGAAGGGCCGCCCTGCGAGGGGCGGCCCTTTCGCGTTCGCGAGGGCCTCGTCCTCTCCCTCCGCCCGCCATGCCGTCGCCATGTCTGCCCGTCATCCCGGAGCCGCGCGGCCCCGCGATGACGGGAGGGTGGGGACGGACCCTCGTCCGATCCGTGCCCGACGGGACGTCGGCCCTTGCCACCGTCCCGGACCGCCCTGCGGCAGCAGAAGGACCATCGAACCCGTGACGTCATCGATCGATGCCCACGCGCTGCCGGTGCGCGTCTACTACGAGGACACCGACTTCTCGGGCTTCGTCTACCACGCGAGCTACCTGCGCTTCATGGAGCGCGGTCGCACCGAGCTGCTGCGCGGGCTCGCGGGCGACCAGTCCGAGCTGCACCGGGAGGCGGACGGCCTCGTCTTCGTCGTGCGCCGCATGGAGATTGATTACCTGAAGCCGGCGCGGATGGACGACGTGCTCTCCATCATCACCAGCACGCGCGAATTGCGTGGCGCCTCGATGCACCTGCACCAGGAGGTCTGCCGGGACGGTGTGGTCCTCGTCCGCGCCGAGGTGGTGGTCGCCTGCGTCCGCGCGGGCCGGGCGATCCGGCTGCCCGACGCCCTGCGTCGCGCCCTTGCTCCGGCAACCCTTCCTTAACCAACCCGCCCGCTTATGCGGTGGGAAAGCGACGCCCCGCGTGCACCGCACCCGGCCCTTACTTTCGACAGATTCGAACGCGATTCCCTTTGAATTCGCTCGATGATTTCGGATGGAGCGCGCTGGCCCGCCGGGTCGTCGCGCCGCCGCCGTCGAGACGTCCGAGGACCAAAGCCCATGAACCCCGCAGATGCGATGCAGGCCGCGCCCGTCGCCGACATGACGCTGCTCGGGCTGTTCCTCCAGGCCCACATCGTCGTCAAGTTCGTGATGATCGGGCTGCTCGGCTCCTCGATCTGGTGCTGGGCGATCATCGTCGACAAGACGCTGCTGTTCCGGCGCACCAAGGACGAGATGGATGCGTTCGAGGACGCGTTCTGGTCCGGCCGGTCCCTCGAGGAGCTGTATCGCTCGTTCAACGACCGCCCGGCCACCGGCCTCGCCGCGCTGTTCGTCGCCGCCATGCGCGAGTGGAAGCGCTCGTTCGAGGGCACCGGCCGGCAGATCCAGTCGCTGTCGCAGCGCATCGACAAGGTGCTGGACGTGACCATCCAGCGCGAGGTCGAGCGCCTCGAGGGCCGCCTGCTGTTCCTCGCCTCGATCGGCTCGGCTGGCCCCTATATCGGCCTGTTCGGCACGGTCTGGGGCATCATGACCGCCTTCACCTCGATCGCGGCCTCGAAGAACACCTCGCTCGCCGTCGTGGCGCCGGGCATCGCCGAGGCGCTGTTCGCCACCGCCATCGGCCTGTTCGCGGCGATCCCCGCCGTGCTCGCCTACAACAAGCTCCAGGCTACGGTCGCCAAGCAGCAGTCGCGCCTGGAAGGCTTCGCCGACGAGTTCTCCGCCATCCTGTCGCGCCAGATCGACGAGCGCCTGTCGCTCGCCGCCTGACCGAAATCCGCGAAGGGATCGACACATGAGCATGGCGGCGGGCGCGCAGGGCGGCGGCAAGCGGCGGCGGCGGGGACGCCGCGGCGGCGGCCCGATCAACGAGATCAACATGACGCCGTTCATCGACGTCGTGCTGGTGCTGCTGATCATCTTCATGGTGGCGGCCCCCATGATGACGGTGGGCGTGCCCCTCGACCTGCCGCAATCCAAGGCCTCGCCGCTGAACTCGGACACCAAGCCGGTGACGCTATCGATCCGCCAGTCGGGACAGGTCTTCCTCGGCGAGGACGAGCTGACCGACGACACCATCATCCCGAAGCTGACCCAGGAGGCCAAGTCCGGCTTCGAGGAGCGCGTCTTCGTGCGCGGCGACAAGCGGGTCGATTACGGCCGCGTCGCCCAGGTGATGGCGATCGTCACCGGCGGCGGCTTCAAGAAGGTGGCGCTCGTCACCGAGCCCGAACAGCGGTAGCAGACCTGTGAGGCTTCCCTCCTTCCGCAGCGAACCGGGCTTCTGGGTCTCGGCCGGCACCCATGTCGGGCTGCTGGTCTTCGCCCTGTTCAGCGTCGCTGCGCCCGCGCTTCCCGAGGCGCAGGAGGGCGTGCCCGTCGAGGTGATCACCGAGAACCAGTTCTCGGAGCTGACCAAGGGCGAGCGCAACGCCGAGAAGCCGCTGTCGGACGCCAAGCCGCGGGCCGACAAGAAGGCCGAGAAGTTCGAGGAGAAGGAGCCGGAGAACGCCAAGGTCGATTCTCCGACCGCGCCGACGCGCACCAGCGACATGAAGCTCGCCAACGCCGACGAGATGCCGCTGCGCGTCAACGAGCCCGATCCCGCCGCCGAGACGGCGAAGGCCGCCAAGATGGCCAAGGAAAAGGCGGACGCCGAGAAGGCCGAAGCCGCCAAGGCCGAGGCCAAGGCGGAAGCGGCCAAGGCCGCGGCCGCGGAGAAGGCCGCCGCCGCGAAGGCCGAAGCGAAGGCCGCCGCCGAGGCCGCCAAGGCCGAAGCCGTGAAGCGCGAGCAGCTCGCCAAGTTGGTCGAGCGCGAGGAGGCCGAGGCGGCGGCCGCGGAAGCCAAGGCGAAGGCCGAAGCGAAGGCCAAGGCGGACGCGGCCAAGGAAGCCGCGAAGGCCGCCGAGAAGGCGGCGGCCGCCAAGGCCGAAGCCAAGGCGAAGGCGGAAGCCGAGGCCGAGCGCCAGAAGGAGATCGCCGAGGCCAAGGCCGAAGAGGCCAAGGAGAAGGCGGAGGCCGCCGCCGCGGCGAAGGCCGAGGCCGCCGCCAAGGCGAAAGCGAAGGCGGTCGCCGACGCGAAGGCCAAGGCCGACGCCGAAGCGAAGGCGCGCAAGCAGGCCGAGCTGGCCGCTAAGTTCAATGCCGGCGACATCAAGTCGATCCTGGCCTCGAAGGCGCCGTCGCAATCGACCGGCGCCACCGGCCACGAGGTCCAGCGCACGGCCTCGCTCGGCGCCGCCACCGGCACCGCCCAGCGCCTGTCGCCGTCGCTGCGCGACGCGCTCGTCGGCATGCTGCAGCAGCAGATCGAGCGCTGCTACTCGGCGCCTCCGGGCGCCGCCCAGGGGGTGGTGCTGCCGGTGCTCGACATCCGCCTGAACGCCGACGGCTCGCTCTCGACCGAGCCGCGGATCATGCGCGGCGGATCGAGCTCGGTCGACCAGTCGATCGCGCAGGCGGCGTTGCGTGCGGTGCGCCGCTGCGCGCCCTACAAGATCCCGGCGCAGTACCAGCCCTATTACAACGACTGGAAGGCGATCAACGCGGAGTTCGAGTTCACCGCGACCTGACCGCCGACGCCGCCTTGACGACCTGACGCCAGGACCTCGCCGGCACCCGTTCCAACGCTCCCGGACCAGACCCATGCTGCATCGATCGCTCACCCGGGCCCGGCACGTGCCCGCCGCCCTCTATGGCCTCGCGCTGCTGCTGCTGGCGACGCTCGGCCTCGCCGCGCCGGCGCAGGCCCAGCTTCAGCTCCGCATCGGCGGCGGCGCGTTCCAGCCGATGCCGATCGCGGTGACCGACTTCTCGGGCGACCCGAACCTCGGCGGCCTCGTCTCGAGCGTGGTGACGAACGATCTGCGCCGCTCGGGCTATTTCCTGCCGCTGGAGAAGGGCCGCTTCCCGGAATCGCCGAACTTCGATGCCGCCCCCGGCTTCGAGAAGTGGCGCGCCGCGGGCGTGCAGGGCCTCGTTACCGGCCGCGTCTCGCGCGACGGCTCCGGCCGGCTGAAGGTCGAGTTCCGCCTGTGGGACGTCACCTCGGGCCAGCAGATCACCGGCCAGCAATACGGCACCGACGCCGCCAACGCGCGCCGCGCCGGCCACCTGATCTCGGACAGCGTCTACACCAAGATCACCGGTCTCGGTCCGTGGTTCGACAGCCGCATCGCCTTCGTCGACGAGTCCGGCCCGAAGGAGAACCGCCGCAAGCGCCTGATGGTGATGGACCAAGACGGCGCCAACGTCCGCGCGCTCACCACCGGCGAGAACGCCATCGTCGCGCCGCGCTACTCGCCCGCGACGCAGGACATCGCCTTCATGGCCCAGGCCACCGGCCACCAGCCGCGGGTGCAGGTGATCAACCTCGAGACCGGCAGCCGGACGGCGATGGGCAACTTCGACTCGATGAGCGCGAGCCCGCGCTTCTCGCCCGACGGCCGCCGCCTCGTGATGAGCGTGCAGCAGGGCGGCAACGCCGACATCGTCACCATGGACATCGCCTCGAAGGCGCAGCATTCGATCACCAACGGCAACGCCATCGACACCTCGCCGACCTACTCGCCGGACGGCGGCCAGATCGTGTTCGAATCCGACCGCGGCGGCTCGCAGCAGGTCTACGTGATGGGCGCCGACGGCTCGAACCCGCACCGGATCTCGTTCGGCGAAGGCTCGGCCTCGCAGCCGGCCTGGTCGCCGCGCGGGGACCTGATCGCCTTCACCCGCCAGCGCAAGGGCGGCTTCGCGATCTGCGTGATGAAGCCCGACGGCTCGGGTGAGCGCGTGCTCACCGAGGGCTTTCACAACGAGGGCCCGACCTTCGCGCCTAACGGGCAGTACGTGCTGTTCTTCCGCGACCCCGGCGGCCAGGGCGGCGGCAAGCTCTACATGGTCGACATCACCGGCAAGGTGGAGGCGCCGGTCCCGACGCCGTCCTACGCCTCGGACCCGACCTGGTCGCCGCTGCTCTCGGGGAAGTAGGCCTCGGCCCCGGGGCCACCTACCGGACGGGCTCGACCGCATCGCCCCGACCCTCCGTCGCGAGGGCGTCCCGGGCAAGCGCGGCTGCGCGATCGCGCAGCGCGGCGCGTTCGGCCTGGCCGGCATCCCGCCGCGACGGGACCGGATCGGAAGTCAGCGGCGTCGCTCGCTAGGCGAGGCCGATCGGTTCGCAGCTGACCGTCCGACGGGCTCGATCGACGGCCGAATGCCTGATCAACCTGCCATCATCCCTTCGCGGCGCCTGAACGCATGCAGAAGGGATAATCGGTCGCGCGGCAGCGTTGAGGACGCCACGTGACGGGCGTCGTCCGTTCCAGGCCCCCGATCCGTCGACGGCCGCACGACGGGTCCGCCTCAGCCCCGCTTCTGCGCCTTCGTGTAGCTGCCGATCGCGGCCTGGCAGTTCGGCGACAGGCTGGCGCGGTTCTGCTTGAAGCAGGCATGCACCTCGGGGCTGTCCGGGGCGAACTCGCTGCACAGGGCGAGGTAGTCGCCGGTGCAGTTCTGCTTCAGCGCGGCGCGGTCGGGCACGGCCGACGCGTTCGGCGCGGCGAGCGCGGCGGTGGTGGTGAGGGCGAACGCAACGACGGTACGGACGAGCAAAATCTTCTTCCTCCACGAACCCGGACCAGCCGGGCGGCCGTCCGTAGAGCAGCGCATCCTGGCCGGAATGGGTTAGCTTGGCCGTTTGCCGTCGGTCGCCGGCCTCACCCCTCGCGCAGCAGGCGGTCGCGGGCCCGCAGGGCCGGGAAGATCCGGCCCCACAGCACCGCGACGAGCACCGTCGCGGCGCCGCCGACGACCACCGCCGGCACCGCGCCGATGAGCGCCGCGACCGAGCCGGACTCGAACTCGCCGAGCTCGTTCGAGGCGCCGATGAAGACGGTGTTCACGGCCGAGACCCGGCCGCGCATCGCGTCCGGCGTCTCGCCCTGCACGAAGGTCTGGCGGACGTAGACGCTGATCATGTCGGCCGCGCCCGTGACGAACAGGCAGGCCATCGACAGCGGCAGCGAGGTCGAGAGCCCGAACACGATGATGGCGAGGCCGAACACCGCCACGGCGCGCAGCATCCGCACGCCCGCATGGCGCCGCAGCGGCCGGTAGGCGAGCACGATCGCCATCAGCACGGCGCCGGCGGCCGGCATGCTGCGCAGCGCGCCGAGGCCGAGCGGGCCGACATGCAACACTTCGGCGGCGAAGATCGGCAGCAGGGCGGTGGCGCCGCCGAGCAGCACCGCGAACAGGTCGAGGCTGATCGCGCCGAGCACCACCGGGTGCGCGCGGATGTAGCCGATCCCGGCCGACAGCGTCGCCCAGGTCACCGGCGGCCGCTCCGTGACCGCCGCCGGCCGATAGCGGATCGCCGTGGTCGCGAGCGCCGCCAGCGCGAAGCTGGCCAACGCCGATCCGAACACGACCATCGGCCCGAGCGCGTAGAGGAAGCCCCCGAAAGCCGGCCCGAGCACCGACGCGCTCTGCCAGAGCGAGGCGTTCCAGGCGATCGCGGCGCCGAAGAGGTCGCGCGGCACCAGCGTCGGCAGCAGCGCCTGCAGGGCGGGGTTGGCGAAGGCGCGCGCCGTCCCGATCAGCACGACGAGCCCGTAGACCGGCCACACCGCGCTCGCGCCGCTCCAGGCATAGGCGAGAAGCGCCGCGCTCGTCGCCGCCTGCACCGCGAAGGCCGCCGCCGCCACGAGGCGGCGGTCGTAGGTGTCGGCGACGTGCCCGGTGATCAGCGCGGCGAGCATCGCCGGCAGGAAGCCCGCCAGGCCGACGAGCCCGAGCGCCCAGGCCGAGCGGGTCAGGTCGTAGACGAACCAGCCGACGGCCACGGCCTGCATCTGGTAGGCGAGACCGGTCAGGAAACGGGAGATCCCGAACAGGCGGAAATCGCCGTTGCGGAAGACGGTCCAGCCGGATTGCGCGTGCTCGGGCATCGCCAGCGTCGTGGCGGCCGAACGAGGCCCGGTCAAGCTGCGGCCGGACCGAGCGCAGGGCGTTCGCCGGCGCCGCGCGATCGGTCGGATGCGTCCGGAACGCCCGATCCCGATATTCCGGCTGAGCTTGCAGCCTGAAACAACCGGAAGGTGTTTCGGACAAAAAAGACCGCAGCGTGCTCGACGACCTCGATGCGTCCCGAAGTTCGTCAATGGGCGGCGCGAGCACGTAGTCGTGTCCTGCTAAAAGTCCCGGTGGATCAAATTTTAAGCCTCGCCTGCCAAGCTAAAAGTCATGTCGCGCGCCGCGGGGTACTGACGATGACGATATTCAACCAGAAGATGAGCGCCCTGATCGATGCGATCGATCGGTCTCAGGCGCGGATCGTTTTCGGCCTCGACGGGTGGATCATCGATGCGAACGCGAACTTCCTGACCCTGTTCGGGTATACGCTTTCCGAGATCCGAGGCGCGCATCACGGGATCTTGATGGAGCGCAGCGAGCGCGAGAGCGCGGCCTACCGCGCCTTCTGGGAAGCCTTGGCCCGCGGCGAGACCCAGGCCCGCTCGTTCAAGCGCGTGGCGAAGGACGGTCGCGAGATTTGGCTGCAGGCATCCTACAATCCCGTGCTCGATCGGCGGGGCCAGCCGGTGCAGATCGTGAAGCTCGCCACCGACATCACCGCCGAGACCATGGCCGCCGCGACCAGCCAGGGCCAGATCGACGCGATCAACCGCTCCCAGGCCGTGATCCACTTCACCCTCGACGGGACCGTCACCGACGCGAACGCGAACTTCCTCACGACGATGGGCTACCGGCTCGACGAGATCAAAGGCCGCCACCATCGGATCTTCGTCGACGCGGCCGAGGCCGATTCCCCAGCCTACGCCGCGTTCTGGAAGGCGCTGGCCGGAGGCGCCTTCCAGGCGGGCGAGTTCCGTCGGATGGGCAAGGGCGGCAACGAGGTCTGGATCCACGGCGCCTACAACCCGATCCTCGATCGCGACGGCCGCCCCTTCGCGGTCGTGAAGTTCGCCACCGACGTGACCGCCCAGGTGCACGAGCGCCGCCGCCGCGCCGAAGGCCAGCGCCTGATCGAGGTCGACCTCGGCCACATCATGCAGGAGATGTCGGGGGTGAGCCGGCAGTCGACGGAGACCGCGCGCGCGGCCGCCGAGACCTCCGGCAACGTCCAGGCGGTCGCCGCCGGCGCCGAGGAGTTCTTGACCTCGATCGAGGAGCTGACGCGGCACGCGATCGACGCCAAGACGGCCTCCGACGAGGCGGTCGGCCGCTCCGACGAGGCGCGCACCATCATCTCCGGGCTCACCGCCTCGGCCGAGCGGATCGGCAGCGTGATCACCACGATCCGCACCATCGCCGACCAGACCAACCTGCTGGCGCTCAACGCGACGATCGAGGCCGCGCGCGCCGGGCAGGCCGGCCGCGGGTTCGCCGTCGCCGCCGAGGTCAAGGCGCTGGCGACGCAATCCTCGCGCGCGACCGAGGAGATCGGCAAGCAGGTCACGGCCGTCCAGGAGGCGACCGCGGAGGCGGTGCGGGCGATCGAGCTGGTTGGGCAGACGATCGGGCAGGTCAGCCACATCTCGCTCAGCGTCTCCTCCGCGGTGACGCAGCAGGCGGCGGTGACGCGCGACATGTCGGTCAACATGCAGAACGCGGCCGAGAGCGTCCAGCGCGTCCGGCTGAACATGGACGGGATCGCGGAAGCCTCGCGGACGGTGGACGGCCGCGTCCAGGCGGTGGCCGAGGCGGCGCGGGCGCTCGGCTGACGGAAAGCGGCCTACTCGGCCGCCTCGGAGTCGCGCGCCGACGGCATCGTCGGCGCGACGATCGGGAAGCTGCAGCTGACGCAGGTGCCGGCCCCGGGCCGCGAATCGAGCGACACCCGACCGCCGTGCAGCTCGACGAAGGAGCGAACGATCGACAGGCCGAGGCCGACGCCGCGGTGGCGGGTGCCCAGCGTGTGGCTCTCGAAGCGGTCGAACACATGGGCGGCGATCTCCGGCGGCATGCCGCGGCCCTGGTCGCGCACGCTGAGCACGAGGTCGCCCGCATTCCGCCGCGCCCGAACGGTGATGCTCTGGCCGGCGCTGGAGAAGCCGACCGCGTTCGACATCAGGTTGAACAGGATCTGGCGCACGCGCTTGCCGTCGACGAACACGCTGCCGATGTCGTCGGGCACGTCGAGGACGAGGTTCAGGTCGGATTCCGCGAGGCGGTCCTCGATGCCGAGCAGGGCCGCCTCGACGGTCGCCTGGACGTCGACGGTCTCGCGCTGGAGCTCGAGCGAGCCGGCATCGATCGAGGCGAGGTCGAGGATGTCGTTGATGATCACCAGCAGCGCCCCCGACGAGCGCATGATGTGTTCGGAATACTCGCGCTGGCGCGCGTTGAGGGCGCCGACCGTCTCGTCGCCGAGCAGCTGGGTGAAGCCGATGATGTTGGTCAGCGGCGAGCGCAGCTCGTAGGAGACGTGGTGGACGAAGGTGTCGCGCAGCTGCGCCGCCTTCTCCAGCGCGTCGTTTTTCTCGGTCAGCGCCCGCTCGACG
>NZ_VRUV01000969.1:0-847 GCF_008039455.1 Methylobacterium sp. WL116 | reverse complement strand
TAGGGCGTGTCATCGCTTGAGCCAATCGAGAGCTGCAGCGAGGGAGAGGACGCCCATGAAGCTGGCGGCGGTTTTCTCGTAGCGGGTGGCGATGGCACGCCATTCCTTGAGCCTGGCCCAGAGGCGCTCGACCTGACTGCGGTTGTTGTAGATCCAGTCTGGGCACGCGACGGGCGCCTCGTGGCGCTGGGGTGGGATCGCCGGTCGCGCGCCCATGTTCCAGATGTGCTGGCGAAAGGCGTGACGGGTGTCGCCGCGGTCCCCGACGACCCACTTGGGCACGCCCGTCAGTTGGTCGAGCAGGGGGACGGTGTGAGGCAGTTCATGAGCCTGACCGGGTGCCAGCCGGAAGGCGATGGCGCGACCCTGCCCGTCGGCGATCACGCAAGCCTTGGAACTATCGCCGCCACGTGAGCGGCCAAGCGCTTCACAAGCGTCTCGCTCGGCCCCAGATCCCCCCTTTTGGCAGCCCCTGCCGCCTTTTGATGCGCCCGCACGTTGGTGCCATCGAGGAACACCATACCAAGCTGGACGCCCTGCTCTTGCACGAGGCCGAGCAGCTGCTCCCAGACGCCAGCACGCGACCAGCGGATGAAGATCTGCGCCGCGCGCCACCACGGCCCCAGATCCTCTGGAATGGCCCGCCACTTGGCCCCGTTCTGATGCCGCCAGAGGATGGCTGAGAGTGTGCGTCTGAGATCCTGTGGGGGCGTCTTGGCCTTGGGCCGGCAGGCCTCGACCAAAGGCTCCAGTTCAGACCACTGGGCGTCGCTCAGCATCGTCCCTCCTGCTCAGAGAAACGAAAACGCTAGCCAAGCCAATCCGTTCAGACGACAACAGGCCCTAG
>NZ_VRUV01000968.1:0-848 GCF_008039455.1 Methylobacterium sp. WL116 | reverse complement strand
AGCAGGGCCCGTTCGGCGGCAAGCCCGAGACCCGCGTCGGCGACTTCGAGGCCGCGTTCGCGCGGGCACCGGTCCAGCTCGACGCGCGCTACACCACCCCCGACCAAGCCCACGCGATGATGGAGCCGCATGCCACCATCGCCGCCTGGGACGGCGACCGGCTCACCTGCCACACTTCGATCCAGCAGATGAACTGGGGCGTGCGCGACCTCGCCAGGACGCTCGGCATCCCCCGGGACAGGATCCGCCTCGTCTCGCCGTATGTCGGCGGCGGGTTCGGGGGGAAGGGCACCGTCCAGTCCGACCTCGCGCTCGCGGCGGTGGCGGCGCGGGTGGCCGGCCGGCCGGTCAAGCTCGCGCTGCAGCGTGCGATGATGTTCAACACCACCATCCACCGCCCCGCCACGATCCAGCGCATCTGGATCGGCGCGACCCGGGACGGGCGGATCACCGCGATCGGCCACGACAACCTCAACGGCAACCTCGCCGGCGGCCGGACCGAGCCGTCGACGGCGGCGACGCGCGCCTTCTACGCCGGCGCCGACCGGATGACCCGCCAGCGCCTGGCGGTGCTCGACCTCGCCGAGGGCAACGCGATGCGGGCGCCCGGCGAGGCGCCGGGCCTGATGGCCCTCGAGATCGCCATGGACGAGATGGCCGAGAAGCTCGGGATGGACCCGGTCGCGTTCCGGGCGCTCAACGACACCCAGGTCGACCCCGAGCACCCGGAGATCCCGTTCTCGACCCGGCCCTTCGTCGCGTGCCTGCGCCTCGGTGCCGAGCGCTTCGGATGGGAGCGCCGCCAGGCGCAGCCGGCCGGCTTGCGCGACGGGCGCTGGCGCGTCGGG
>NZ_VRUV01000967.1:0-853 GCF_008039455.1 Methylobacterium sp. WL116 | reverse complement strand
CCCCCAGCCCGCGCCTCCGCCGTCCGCCGACCCCGGGCAGGTCCGGCGAACCATCGAGCGCGCCGAGGTCGAGGCCCGGCTCGCGCACGGCGCGGCGACGGAGGCCGGCTTCGTCGAGCGGCTGGCGCTTTTCTTCGCCAACCACTTCGCGGTCTCGAGCGACAAGGGGCCGGTCCGCGTGCTGGCCGGCGCCTTCGAGCGCGAGGCGATCCGCCCGCACGTGCTCGGGCGCTTCGCCGACATGCTGCGGGCGGTGCAGCGCCACCCGGCGATGCTGGTCTACCTCGACAATCAGCGCTCCGTCGGCCCCGGCTCCCCGGCCGGGGCACGGCGCGGCCTCGGCCTCAACGAGAACCTCGCCCGCGAGACGCTGGAGCTGCACACGCTCGGCGTCGACGGCGGCTACGGCCAGGCCGACGTCACGGCGCTGGCCGGGGTTCTCACCGGCCGGGGCTGGGTGCCGCCGCGGGCCGACCGGCCGGATGCCGGGCGCTTCCTGTTCGCCGCGAGCCGGCACGAGCCCGGCCCGGCGACGATCCTCGGCCGGACCTACGAACCGGGCGGCCTGGAGCAGGGCGACGCGGTGCTGGACGCGCTCGCGCGCCATCCGGCGACGGCCCGCCATCTCGCCCGCAAGCTCGCGATCCACTTCATCGCCGACGATCCGCCCGAGGGCGCGGTGGCGCGGCTCGCCGCCGCCTATCGCGACGGCGACGGCGATCTCGCCGCGATGGCCGCCGCGCTGGTCGCGACGCCGGAGGCGTGGGAGCCGGCGCCGCGCAAGTTCAAGACGCCCTACGAGTTCGTGCTGAGCGCGCTCCGGCTCGTCCCCGGTGCCGACCGACGCGACGGC
>NZ_VRUV01000966.1:0-856 GCF_008039455.1 Methylobacterium sp. WL116 | reverse complement strand
GGGCAGGGCCGGGGCGGGCGGTCGTGCCGATGAAGCCGGCGTAATGGGTCCTGTCGCGCACCCAGGCCGGGACGGACGCGCCGTCGAGGGCGCGCGGGAACGGTGCGATCAGGCGCTCGGCGCTGCGGAAGGCCTCGAGATGGGGCGGATCGGTCCGGGTGCCGGCGAGCCGCACCATCAGCACCGGCACCGACATCAGGCGCGCGAACAGCGCGACCTCGACCGAGACGTCGACCACGATCAGGGCGGGGTCCTCCCGCGCGATCCAGGCCGCGATCGCCGCCATGCGGTCGCGCAGGCCCGCCAGCCCGAGGGGCGCGTAGTGGAAGGCCTCGGGGCGCGTCGCCGCCCCGTCACGGCCGTCGAAAGCGGCCTCGGGCGAACGGGCCTCGGGCAAGCGGTCGTCGGGCAGGTCGAGGACGCTGCCCGGCGCCGCGTCGCGATCGAGGCCGGCCAGCGTGCCGATCAGGGTGCAGGGCCGGTCGAGGTGCCGGGCGATCGCGCAGGCGCGCTGCCAATGGCCGGCGCCCTGATGGTGGACGTAGTAGCCGACCGGCCGCTTCACGCGGCCGCGCTCGGGCGGAGGATCGTGTCGAAGGCGGCGAGGGCTGCGTCGAGTTCCATCTCCGGAGCCGGTCCGTCGGCGGCCTCGCACAGCGGGCCCGCCCGCTCGACGAAGGCGATGTCGTTGACGCAGGCATCCGGGCTGATGGATGCGAGGTCCGCGGCGGTGAGGCCGAACGCCGCGAGGGCGGCAAGGCGCCCGGGTCCGGCCGTGCCGCGGAAGACGCTGCGCAGCGCCGCGCGCCGCGCGATCACGGCTTCCCAGTGGCTCGGTGCGGGCAGGCGGTAGGGG
>NZ_VRUV01000965.1:0-861 GCF_008039455.1 Methylobacterium sp. WL116 | reverse complement strand
GGCTGCCGATCGCGCTCGACTGCCCCGTCGCCGGCATCGACTGGACGGGAGCCGGCGTTCGCGTCGCCACCGCGGACGAGCGGACCCTGAAGGCCCGCGTGAAGCCAGTGCGCCCCGAGGTCGACCGCATGGCCGCGCAGCATCGTCGCGACCGCGTCGCGCTGGTCCACGGTCTGGTGTCCGGACGGCCGCTGGAGGAGGTCTCGCTCCAGGATTTCCCGAGCATGGAATACGGCGACAACTACTTCGTCGCCGGCGGCTACGGCGGCTACCTCGCGCGGCTGGCGCAGGGGCTGCCGATCGCGCTCGACTGCCCCGTCGCCGGCATCGACTGGACGGGAGCCGGCGTTCGCGTCGCCACCGCGGACGAGCGGACCCTGAAGGCCCGCGCCGTGATCGTGACGGTGCCGATGATGGTGCTGCGCGACAGCGTCGCCTTCTCGCCGGCCCTGCCCGCGCCGATCCGTGCCGCGATCGACGGGTTCCGGGTCGGCATCTACGAGCACGCGGTGCTGCACTGGCCGTCGAGCCCGTTCCGCGGGCGGGACCGTCTCGCAAGCCTCGTCGGCGGACGCTTCAGCCCGCCGGGCCTGCTCACCCGCATCGACGGGACGCCGTTCCACTATTTCGAGCTCGACTCGGTCGGGGCCGCCGAGATCGATGCCGCCGGCACCGGCGAGGACGGTCTACGCCGCCGCGTGCGCGCGACGCTGGCCGATCATTTCGGCGCCCGCCGCCTCCACGACCTGTCGATCCCCGCCGTGAGCGAATGGCGCCACGATCCCTGGTCGCGCGGCTCCTGGGCGTCGGTGCCGAGGCTCGTACCGAAGCCCGATGCAACGCTGCAGTTACGTTGTGGAG
>NZ_VRUV01000964.1:0-863 GCF_008039455.1 Methylobacterium sp. WL116 | reverse complement strand
GGTGGCCGGCCGCGGCGCGCCCGAGCCCGGCCGCCAGCCGGTACGCGAGGGCTTCACCGCCACCGAGATCCTGCGCGAGGCCGACGGGCGCTTCGCGATCCTCCTCGGCCCCGAGGTCGAGCCCGGCAACTGGCTGCCGAGCCCGCGCGCCAGCGGGCCGATCCGGCTGGCGCTGCGCCTCTACGACACCCCCGTGGCCGCCAGCGCCGGGACGCTCGACCGCGACGCCGTCCCGGCCATCACCCGGACGGGATGCGCCTCGTGAACCTGCGCGTCATCTACGCCACCGCCTGCGGGCTGGCGCTCGCCGGCATCGTCCACGTGGCGACGGTGCTCGCGATTCCCGCCCTGTCGGAGACCGACGCCCTCACCCGCGCCCGCTCCAGCGAGAGCCTGGAGCACCCGCAGCGGGTCTACACGCTGGCGACCCACGGCGAGGCGGCGCCGGCCGAGGCGTGGCTGCCGATCCCCGACCCGTCGGTCGCAGTCGGCGTCTGCGCCTACGACCTGGACGACGGCCCGATGCGGGTCTCGGCCCGCACCGGCGCGATGATGCTGTCGCTGGCGGTGCACGGGCGGAAGGGCGCCTTCTACGCGGTGACCGACCAGGCGGCGGTGCGCGGCGCCCTCGACCTCGTGGTGCTGACCCGGGCGCAGTACGACGCGGCGCTCGCCAGCGACGACGAGAACGAGCCGAGCCGCGACGTGCGGATCGTCGCCCCGAGCGACCAGGGATTCGTCGTGGTCCGCGTCATCGCCGCCCTGCCGAGCCAGCGGCAGGCCGCCAACGACGCGGTGCAGGCGGTCTCCTGCACCACCGACAGCCCGGACGAGCCGGATCCCGACCCGGCGCCGGCCAGCGC
>NZ_VRUV01000963.1:0-863 GCF_008039455.1 Methylobacterium sp. WL116 | reverse complement strand
GCCCGGCCCGGACGCGCCCGGGTCACCGCGGCGTCGGGCGCCAGTCAGGCGGGGCCATCTCGAAGCCGGCGAAGTCGAAGGCGGGGGAGACCGTGCAGCCGACCAGCGTCCAGGCACCGAGGCTGGTCGCCGTCTGCCAATGGCCCTCGGGGACCACCAGCTGCGGCCGCTGCCCGCGCGCCAGGTCCGGGCCGAGATGGTGGGCGGCGGCGTCGTGGCCGTTCGGGCTCACGGTCAGCACCAGCGGCGCACCGGCGTGCCAGTGCCAGATCTCGGCGGCGTCGACGCGGTGCCAGGCCGAGACCTCGCCGACGTCGAGCAGGTAGTAGATCGCGCTGCCGACCGAGCGGCCCGCGACCAGGCTCGGATCGCGGAAGGTCTCGCGGTAATGCCCGCCCTCCGGGTGGGGCCGAAGCCCGAGCGCCGCGATCACCCCGGCCGCCGTCATCTCCGCCATGGTTCCTCGCATCCTTCGATCAGGCTCGGTCCGGGGACCGTGGTGGCACATTCAGCACGCGCTTGCCTCGGCCGAAAAGGCTGTCGCACCCGCGCCTCGTGCCGGCGAGGCGCGGATCCCCTCTCCCGTTCGGGAGAGGGACAGGGCGAGGGGACAGGTCTTTCCGGCGAGGTCGCACCCCTCACCCCAACCCTCTCCCGGACGGGAGAGGGGGCCGTCCCGCACCGCGAACGAGCCATCCGGGGCCGTCCTGCGGAGATGCGCGCACGACAACCCGCGTCAGGCGCGGGAAGAACGCGGCGAGCCTCCGCCAGAACCCCGCGCCTACTCGGCGATGGCGCCCTGCGGGACGTGGAAGCCGGGCGGGGCCTTCGGGGCCGCATCCTTGCGCGGCGCGGGTTTCGCC
>NZ_VRUV01000962.1:0-864 GCF_008039455.1 Methylobacterium sp. WL116 | reverse complement strand
ACCCGGCCCGCGCGCGCTCGACCGCTTGGCCGGCGTGCCGCTGCCGAAGGTCGGCTACCTGTTCGGCTGACGGTTCTTCCCGTTCGTCGCGGCGTGCGGCGCGGCGCGGATTTGCTTCGCGCGCCAAGGGCTTTATGAGACCCGCGCAACGGGGCGAGGCCCCGATCTTCCGGGATGCGCCAGCGCCATGATCATCGACAACATCTCGATCGGCAAGAACCCGCCGCACGACGTCAACGTCATCATCGAGGTGCCGCTCGGCGGCGAACCGATCAAGTACGAGATGGACAAGGAGGCCGGCGCGCTCGTCGTCGACCGCTTCCTCTACACCCCGATGTTCTACCCGGGGAACTACGGCTTCATCCCGCACACCCTGTCCGGCGACGGCGACCCCTGCGACGTGCTGGTGGCCAACACCCGCGCCGTGGCGCCCGGCGCGATCATGAGCGCCCGCGTGGTCGGCGTGATGGTAATGGAGGACGAGGGCGGCGAGGACGAGAAGATCATCGCCGTGCCCTCGCGCCACCTCACCAAGCGCTACGACCGGATCGAGAACTACACCGACCTGCCCGAGATCACGATCCAGCAGATCCAGCACTTCTTCGAGCACTACAAGGATCTCGAGCCCGGCAAGTGGGTCAAGTTCGTGCGCTGGGGCGACAAGGCCGAGGCCCACCGCCTGATCCACGAGGCGATCGACCGCGCCAAGAAGGCCAAGGCCTGAAGGGTTTCCCCGGGCCGATCGAGGCCCGCGCCCGGCTCCCGTCCCCGCGGACGGGGAGAGAGCCGGGCGCGTCGAAGAGATGACGTCAGAGCGCCTCGCCGCGCAGCAGGCGCGGCGCCCAGCCGCGCCTGCTGCGCGGC
>NZ_VRUV01000961.1:0-868 GCF_008039455.1 Methylobacterium sp. WL116 | reverse complement strand
CCGTTGAGGGCGAGGCGATCGAGCTGGCGGTGGTCGGCGCGCACCTCTCCGGCCTCGCCCTCAACGGCGAGCTCACGCGCCTCGGCGCCCGCTTCCTGCGCGCGGTCGCGACGGCGCCGGACTACCGCTTCTACGCGCTGCCCGGCGGCCCGCCGCACCGGCCAGGCCTGCTGCGGGTGGCGGCGGGCACCGGCGTCGCGATCGAGACCGAGGTATGGGAACTGTCGCCGGACGCCTTCGGCCGCTTCGTGTCCGCCATCCCGGAGCCCCTCGGCATCGGCACCCTGCACCTGTCCGACGGCACCCGGCCGAAGGGGTTCCTGGTCGAGGCCGAGGGCGTCGTCGGCGCCGAGGAGATCGGCCGCGACGGCGGCTGGCGCGGATACTTGGCCCGCGCCCAGCGCTGAGGCCGGCCTGCGCGGGAGAGGGCTACTTGATGCCGGCGATCGCCGCGGCGAGGCCGTCGAGGGAGGTCGCGATGGCGACGGGGGCGGCGCTCTCGCTCCTGCGATAGCGGACGCGGACGGCGGCGCGCCCGGCGATCGCCCGCCGCAGGGCCTCGTCGACGGGCAGGAAGCCGAGGCACAGGCTGGCGTTGCAGCTTTCCAGGCGGATCACGGTCTCCTCGGCGGTGCCGAACGCCAACCCGACGGTGTGGGCCGACCACGCCCCGACCGGCGCGCGCACCACGAAGACCGGCGCGCCGGCGCTGGTGGCGGCGAGCGACCAGCTGAAGGCGAAGACCCCGTCGCCGTCGACGATCGATTGCGACGCGTTGCAGACCCGGCGGCGGCGGCGCAGGTTCTCGTCGCAGATCAGGGTCCAGCCGCCGAAGGCCTGGATCATCCGGCGGGTGTCGCCCGGCGCC
>NZ_VRUV01000960.1:0-872 GCF_008039455.1 Methylobacterium sp. WL116 | reverse complement strand
CATGGCCGCTCTGGCGCTCGGCGGCTTCCTCGCCGCGGCGGCGACGGCGCTCGCCGAGACGAACCTCCCCGCCGGCCTTTCGCTCGCGATCCTCGCCTTCTTCTCCGTCGGCATCGGCGCGGGCGCGGCGGGAACCTCGCTCCTCGTCCTGCTCGCCACCGGCGTCGAGGATCGGCGCCGGGGTGCCGCCGCCACCATCGTCTGGGTGATGATGATCGCCGGCTTCGCGGTCACGGCGCCGCTGGCCGGGCACTTCCTCGATCCGTTCTCCGGCGCGCGCCTGGTCGCGGTCTCCGGCACCGTGTCGCTCGCGGCGTTCGCCCTCGCGTGCCTGGCCGTGCGCGGGGTCGAGCCAACCGTCGCGCCGGTGCGATCGGAGACAGCCGGCTCTGCGAAGGCGCCGTTCCGGGCGGTGCTCGCCAAGGTCTGGTCCGAGCCGGCCTCGCGCCGCTTCACCGTGTTCATCTTCGTGGCGATGCTGGCCTACAGCGCCCAGGAGCTGATCCTCGAGCCGTTCGCCGGCCTCGTTTTCGCGATGACGCCGGGCACCACCACCAAGCTCGCCGGCCTCCAGCACGGCGGCGTGCTCGCCGGGATGCTGCTGGTCGCGGGTCTCACCATGGGCGTCGGCGGACCCTGGCTCGGCTCGCTCAAGCTCTGGACGGCCTTGGGCTGCGCCGGCTCCGGCGCGATGCTCGTCGGGATCGCGGCCGGCGGCCTCGTCGGGCCGGAGTTTCCCTTGCGCGCCGTGGTCTTCGGCCTCGGCCTGTTCAACGGCGTCTTCGCGGTCGCCGCGATCGGCTCGATGATGGGGCTCGCGGGCGCCGGCGGCGAGGCCGAGCGCGGCACGCGCATGGGCGTGTGGGGCGCGG
>NZ_VRUV01000095.1:0-11891 GCF_008039455.1 Methylobacterium sp. WL116 | reverse complement strand
CTGATCGCCCGCGCCCGGCGGCTCGGCCTGCCGCTCGCCCGGGTGGTCAGCCTCGGCGACGGCATGCGCGACGCCGAGCTCGCGCCGCTCGAGATCGAGGACCTGCTGCTGCGCCCCACCGTCGCGATCGACAGGCCGCGGCTGGAGCGGTTCCTCGCCGGCAAGCGCGTGCTCGTGACCGGCGGCGGCGGCTCGATCGGCTCCGAGATCTGCGCCCGGGCGCTCGCCTTCGGCGCCTCGGCGCTGATGGTGGTAGAAAGCTCCGAGCCGGCCTTGCACGGCATCCTGAGCCAGCCGGCGCTGCTCAACGCGCAGGCCGAGGTCGGCGGGACGCTCGCCGACATCCGAGACCGCGAGCGCCTGCACGCGGTCTTCGCCGAATTCCGGCCCGACTACGTGTTCCATGCCGCCGCGCTGAAGCAGGTGCCCTATCTCGAGCGCGACTGGAGCGAGGGCATCAAGACCAACGTGTTCGGCTCGATCAACGTCGCCGACGCGTCGGTGGCGGCCGGCGCCCGCGCGCTGGTGATGATCTCGACCGATAAGGCGATCGAGCCGGTGTCGCAGCTCGGCGTCACCAAGCGCTTCGCCGAGATGGTGGCGCAGGCGCGCGATGCCGAGCAGGCCGCGATCCCCGGCCACCCGACACGGCTGATCGCGGTGCGCTTCGGCAACGTGCTCGGCTCGGTCGGCTCGGTGGTGCCGGTGTTCAAGGCGCAGATCGCCCGCGGCGGCCCCGTCACCGTGACCCACCCCGACATGGTTCGCTACTTCATGACCGTGCGCGAGGCGGCCGACCTCGTCCTCACCGCGGCCTCGCATGCCGACCGCGAGGCGCGCAGCCTCGCGCCGGGCGCGGCCGACCAGCGCGCCGCGGTCTACGTCCTCAAGATGGGCCAGCCGGTGAAGATCGCCGAATTGGCCGAGCGCATGATCCGGCTCGCCGGCTTCGAGCCCGGCGCGGAGATCGAGCTGGTGTTCTCCGGCGCACGGCCGGGCGAGCGCCTGAACGAGATCCTGTTCGCGCGCGAGGAGCCCCGCGTCAGCCTCGACGGGATCGACGGCGTGATGGCGGCCAAGCCGGTCTTCGCCGACCGCGCCCGGCTCGATGCCTGGACGGCGGCCTTGCGCGAGGCGGTGGAGGCCGGCGACCGGGCCGCCGCGGAGGCGGTGTTCGAGGCGGCGATCCCGCATTTCCGCGAGCGCTTCGACAAGCCGGTCGCGGCGGCGCCGGCGAGCCCGGATGCGCCGGCCCTCGGAACCGCCGACGCCGGCCTCTGTTGATTCGCGAGCTTTCCCGGTCGGGAACCATTCGACGCCCCGCCGATTGAGGCGACGACCGAACCGAGCGCAGTTTCCGTACAGGGAGTGTGCCGAAGGAAGGACGAATTCATGCGGACGAAGACGTTTCTCGCAGGCCTCACGATGGTCGCCGGTCTCGGCGTGGCCGGGCTCGGCGTCGCTGCGCCGGCCTCGGCGCAGGGCATCCAGATCGGACCGGGCGGCGTTCGCGTCGATCCCGGCTATCGCGACCGCGGGCCCCGCGACGACATCGACTTGAGCCGCGGCGAGGCGATCCGGATCGCCCGTCGCGAGGGCCTCGCCGACGTCGACAACGTCGACCGCCGCGGGCCGCGCATCATCGTTCGCGGATCGGATCGTCGTGGCGACGACATCACGGTGGTGGTGGACAGCCGCTCGGGCGACGTGATCGACGTTCGCCGCTGACGCCATCGCCTCGGTGTCGTAGGATCGAGCCCCGGCCTTGCGGCCGGGGCGTTCTTTCGGCCGAGGCCTGCCTTCGATGATGCCGTCCCGCGCCGCCGCATCGCTTCGCCGAAGCTCCATCGTCGCCGCTGCGGCGTTCGCGATCGTCCTGCCCGGGGCCTTATCCACAAGCGCCGAAAGTTGCCGCGCCGCCGTCGGGGCGCGTCAGGCCGAGCGGCTGGTCGAGCGCTGCATGTCGGTCTCCCCGGCGACCCATCCGCCCTGCAACGCGGACAATGCCTGCGCCCTGATCGAATCCGAGATCGCCCGGGGCTGCGGGATGATCGACGACGGCACCGCGCCGTCGTTCTGCCGGGACGACTGATCCGCCGATCAGGCCGACAGGCGCGCGAGCCGAGCGAGGCCGTCCCGCGTCGTGCCGGCCGGCGCCCAGCCGAGGGCCGCCAAACCGTCGCTGCGCGCGACCAGATTCTCGGCCAACCGCGAGAAGGTCGCCTCTCGCCCAGTCAGGCGGCAGGCCAGCCCGATCGCCGCCGAGGGTATCGGAACCAGGCCGGGCCGTCGGCCGAGCCCGGCGCGCAGGGCCGTCAGCATCTCCGGGAGCGTCGGCGCGTCGGGGTCGGCGACGACCAGCGGCCGGTCCAGCGCGGCGTCGGTCCGCAGCACCGTGTCGATCGCCGCCGACACGCTCTCGACCGAGACCAGCGACCGGCGGCCGGCCAGCGATCCGAGCGGAAGCGGATACGGCGAGCGGGCGAGCTGCACCAGCGCGGCCATGTTGCCCTTCACGCCGGCGCCGTAGACTAGGACGGGCCGCAGGGCGACCCAATCGAGGCCGATCGCGTCGAGCGCCCGCTCGGCCTCGAGCTTGGAGCGGCCGTAGGCGTCGGTGGGAGCCGGATCGTCGGCCTCCGTCACGGTCCCGGCGGCGGTCGGGCCGGTCTGCGCACGGATCGATGACAGGAACACGAAGCGGCGCACCCGCGCCCGCGCGGCGGCTTCGGCCAGGCGCCGCGTCGCCTCGGTGTTGAGCGTGCGGTAATCGTCCTCCGGTGCGCCCGACATCGCGTGCGCGAGGCCGGCCGAATGCACCACCGCATCGACGCCGGCGAGCGCCGCCGCCATGTTCATCGGCCGGGTCAGGTCGCCGACGATGGCGCTCGAGGCACCCTCCGGCATCGCGTCCACCGGCCGCCGCAGCAGCAGGCGGACGCGGTAGCCGCGCGCCGTCAGATCTCTCAGGACGTGCCGGCCGATGAAGCCGGTCGCCCCGGTGAGCGCGATCAGTTGGCTCAAGACGTCGTCACTCCGTGCTTGGCCGGCGCCCGCGCGAATCGAACCAGCACCGATCCGACGAGACCGCATCCGACCGCCAGGGCACCGAGGGTGATGGCCGGCGAGGGCCAAAACAAGGTCGCTCCGGCGAGCGCGGCCAGGCACGCGTTGAGCGCGAGCACGCGTCCGACGACGCCGGTCACCGCGATGCCGTTCGTGGTGGCCCGCTGGTAGAAGTGGCTGCGATGCGCCTGCCACACCGGCTCGCGCCGGGCGGCGCGCCTTATCAGCGTGAGGGTGGCGTCGGCGAGGTAGTAGAGCGGCAGCAGGATCGCCGCGGCGAGGCCGCCCGCGAGGGCGAGCCGGTACAGCAGCCAGGCCAGGATCAGCCCGAGTGGCAGCGAGCCGACATCGCCGAGGAAGAGCTTCGCCACCGGCCGGTTGAACGGCGCGAAGCCGAGCATCGCCCCGAGCAGGGCCGCGGCGACGAGGATCGCCGCCGGCGGCAAGGCGCCGGACCCGCCGAGCAGGATCAGCGCGCCGGTAACGGGCACCGTTTCGGCGACCGTCATCCAGTCGAGCCCGTCCATGAAGTTGACGAGGTTCACGAACCAGATCCCGGCGAGCACCGCGAGCACCCGTTCCACCGCGAGCGGCAGGGTCGGCACCAGCCGTCCGTCGACGCTCGCCACCAGGGCGGCGACGACGAGGGCCTGCAGCACGAGGCGAAGCGACGCCGGCAGCGGGCGGATGTCGTCGACGGCGCCGACCAGGGCGAGCACCACGGCGCCGAGCCCGAGCACCAGCACGTCGCGGCCCGCATCCGGCGCGGCGAGCAGCAGCCCCGTCACCGCGAGGGTCGCCGCGACGACGGCGATCCCCCCGCCCTGCGGCGTCGGCTCGGTGTGGCTCGAGCGCGCGTTGGGGCGGGCCAGCGCGTAGCGGACCAGCAGCGGCCGGAGCCGGACGATCAGGCCGGCGCTGAGGGCCGCGGCGAGCGGAACCGCGATGAGGGGGGCGAGCATGGTGCCGCTCTACGCTCCCGGGCCGCCCGGGTGAAGCCGTCGGGTGCGCGCGTGTCGCTGCAGCCGGTGGCCTCGCGCCTCAATAGACCTGCGCCGCCGCGTCCTTGCCCTTCGCGGCGCCGTCGGTGCGGTTGGTCTTGTCGATCGCGCGCTCGACCACCTTGGCGATGCCGATCATGATCGTGTCGATCACGTAGTCCTTCGGCGTATAGACCGCCGAGACGCCCATGTTCTTCAGGACCAGCTCGTCGTCGGGCGAGATGATGCCGCCGACCACGAGCGGGATGTGGTCGAGGCCGGCCTCGCGCATCTTCGCCTTCACGTCACGCACCAGCGGGACGTGGCTGCCGGAGAGGATCGAGAGGCCGACCACGTGGGCGCCGGTCTCCTTCGCCTTCGCGACGATCTCGGCCGGGGTCTGGCGGATGCCGTCGTAGGTCACGTCGAATCCGACGTCGCGGGCGCGCAGCGCGATCTGCTCGGCGCCGTTCGAGTGGCCGTCGAGGCCGGGCTTGCCGACGACGAGGCGCGGCTGCTCGCCGAGGCGCTCGCCGAGATCGGCGATCAGCAGCTTGGCCTCCTCGGCGGCACCGGACGAAACGGTCTGAAGAGTGACGCCGGTTGGCGCGCGGTACTCGCCGAACACCTCACGCAGGCGCGTCCCCCACTCGCCGGTCGTGACGCCGGCCTTCGCGGCGGCAATCGAGACCGGCATGATGTTGGCACCCGAGCGCGCCGCCGCCTCGAGCTCCTCGAGCGCCTTGCCGACGGCGTTGTCGTCGCGCTTCGCGCGCCAGTCCCGGATGCGGGCCTCGGCCTCCATCTCGACCGTCTCGGACACGGTGAAGATCGCGCCCTCGCCTGCGGTGAGCGGCGAGGGCTCGCCCTGCTGCCACTTGTTGACGCCGACGACGATCTGGTCGCCGGCCTCGATCGCCGAGATGCGGCGGGCATTGGATTCGACGAGCGACCGCTTGAGCGCGCCGGTCTCGACCGCGGCGACCGCGCCGCCGATCCCGCCGATGCGCTCAAGCTCTGCCCGTGTCTCGACCTTGAGCGCCTCGACCTTGGCGTCGATCACCTTCGAGCCGTCGAAGATGTCGTCGTACTCGAGCAGGTCGGTCTCGAAGGCGAGGATCTGCTGCATCCGCATGGACCACTGCTGGTCCCACGGGCGCGGCAGGCCGAGCGCCTCGTTCCAGGCCGGCAGCTGCACCGCACGGGCGCGCGCCCGCTTCGACAGCGTCACCGCCAGCATCTCGATCAGGATGCGGTGGACGTTGTTCTCAGGCTGTTGCTCGGTGAGGCCGAGCGAGTTCACCTGCACGCCGTAGCGGAAGATCCGCTTCTTCGGGTCGTCGATGCCGTAGCGCTCCTGGGCGATCTCGTCCCACAGCTCGGAGAACGCGCGCATCTTGCAGATCTCGGTGACGAACCGCAGGCCTGCGTTCACGAAGAACGAGATCCGCCCGAACACCTCCGGGAAGCTCTCGGCATCGAAGTTCGGGTCGTCCCGCACGGTGTCGAGCACCGCGATCGCGATGGCGAGCGCGTAGGACAGCTCCTGCACCGGCGTCGCCCCGGCCTCCTGCAGGTGGTAGGAGCAGACGTTCATCGGGTTCCACTTCGGCACCTCCTTGGTCGTGAACAGGATCACGTCCTTGGTCAGCCGAAGGCTCGGCGCCGGCGGGAACACGTAGGTGCCGCGCGACAGATACTCCTTGATGATGTCGTTCTGGGTGGTGCCCTGCAGCCCCGAGAACGGCGCGCCCTGCTCCTCCGCCACCGCGAGGTAGAGCGACAGCAGCCACGGCGCCGTGGCGTTGATCGTCATGGAGGTGTTCATCTGGACGAGCGGGATGTCGTCGAACAACGTCCGCATGTCGCCGAGATGGGCGATCGAGACGCCGACCTTGCCGACCTCGCCGCGCGCCAGCTCGTGGTCGGGGTCGTAGCCGGTCTGGGTCGGCAGGTCGAAGGCGACCGACAGGCCGGTCTGCCCCTTGGCGAGGTTGCCCCGGTACAGCGCGTTCGATTCCTTGGCGTTCGAATGGCCCGCATAGGTGCGGATGATCCAAGGCTTGTCGCGCTTCACCCCGTCGACGCTCGCGCTCGCGCTCATGTCACCCGTCTCCGCTGATCCGTTCGTCGCGCGGCTCGCTCGCCCCGCCCCTTGCGGCGCACCGTAGCGAAGCCGTCGCGGGCCGTCATCTCATGCGAAGGGCCGGCGCCCGTCACCGGACGGCAAGGCGCCCGCAAAAATCTCAGGGTCGACATCAAGGAAATTTGACGGGGATCGGTGGCACCGCCGCGGTTTCGAACGGTTCCAAACCGCTCGACGCGCGTTGGCTGGCCGCATTCGGACCTGGACGCGCGGCGTGCGCGCCCGACCACGCGGATCACCAATCAAAGGAGCCCTGCACGATGGCAGACACCTCGCCCCGTCTGACGACGGCGTTCGGAAACCCGATTTCCGACAACCAGAACTCGCTCACCGCCGGCACCCGCGGCCCGGTGCTGATGCAGGATTACCATCTCATCGAGAAGATGGCGCATTTCAACCGGGAGCGGATCCCGGAGCGGGTCGTCCACGCCAAGGGCTACGGCGCCTACGGCACCTTCCGGCTGACCCGGAGCCTGTCGCAGTACACCCGTGCCAAGGTGCTGACCGAGGTCGGGCAGGACGTGCCGATGGTGGCGCGCTTCTCGACGGTCGGCGGCGAATCCGGCTCGGCCGACACCGCCCGCGATCCGCGCGGCTTCGCGCTGAAGTTCTACACCTCGGAAGGCAACTGGGACCTCGTCGGCAACAACACGCCGATCTTCTTCGTCCGCGACGCGATCAAGTTCTCCGACTTCATCCGCACCCAGAAGCGCGATCCGCGCACCCACCTGAAACCCCATTGGCGCCGCTGGGACTTCTGGGGCCTCTCCCCCGAGGCGATCCACCAAGTCATGATCCTGTACTCGGACCGCGGCACGCCGAAGTCGGCCCGCTTCATGAACGGCTACGGCTCGCACACCTTCTCGCTCTGGAACGAGGCTGGCGAGCGGCACTGGGTGAAGTTCCACTTCCACACCCAGCAGGGCATCCAGAACTTCTCTGCGGCGGAAGCCGACAAGATCGCCGGCGAGGATCCGGACTACTCGGCCGCCGATCTCTCGACCGCGATCGAGAAGGGCGACTTCCCGAAGTGGAAGGTCTCGGTGCAGCTGATGCCCGAGCTCGACGCCGATACCTACCGCATCAACCCGTTCGACCTCACCAAGGTCTGGCCGCACGGCGACTATCCGCTGATCGAGATCGGCGAGATGGAGCTCAACCGGAACCCGGAGAACTACTTCGCCGAAATCGAGCAGTCGGCCTTCGAGCCCTCGAACGTCGTGCCCGGCATCGGCTTCTCGCCGGACAAGATGCTGCAGAACCGCCTGCTCTCCTACGGCGACGCGCACCGCTACCGCCTCGGGATCAACTACCAGCAGATCCCGGTGAACCAGGCGAAGAAGGCCGCCGTCCAGACCTACCATCGCGACGGCGCGATGCGCACGGACGGCAACCACGGCGCGCAGGTCGACTACCAGCCGAACTCCTTCGGCGGGCCGGTCGAGGATCCGTCGGTGGCCGAGCCGCCGCTGCGGATCACCGGGGATGCCGGCCGCTACGGCTGGCCGGGCGACGACGCCGACCTCTACGGCCAGCCGCGGGACCTATGGACGAAGGTATTCGACGACGGCGAGCGCAAGCGGCTCGTGGAGAACATCGTCACCTCGATGGGCGACTCGCCGCGCCACATCCAGGATCGGATGATCGGGCACTGGTACAGGGTGCATCCCGACTTCGGCCGCGGGGTCGCGGAAGGTCTCGGCATCGAGACGAGCAAGGCCGCCGCCGAATAGTTTTTGGGTGGCCGCCAAGTTAATTTTGTATCCAGAAGGCGTCGGCATGAGCCGGCGCCTTTTTTCTTGTCGGACACCGTACTCCTGGCCTTTCGGACGACTTGCAGACCCTTGGACGCCTCATCCTTCGCCGTTATAGCGCTAGGCCGGAACCGCGGCGTCGTCAGAACCGCGAGCGGGCACGAAACGGATTCAGGAGAGAGACGATGGCTGCCAGCGCGGCACTGCAACCGGCCAGCGCCGGGACGGGCGAGGTCAAGGACCTCTACGAGATGGGCGAGATCCCGCCGCTCGGTCACGTGCCCGCCAAGATGTATGCCTGGGCGATCCGCCGCGAGCGCCACGGGCCGCCGGAGGATTCGCATCAGCTCGAGGTGCTGCCGGTCTGGGACATCGGCGACGACGAGGTCCTGGTCTACGTCATGGCCGCCGGCGTGAACTACAACGGCGTCTGGGCCGGCCTCGGCGAGCCGATCTCGCCCTTCGACGTGCACAAGGCCGCGTACCACATCGCCGGCTCCGACGCGTCCGGCATCGTCTGGGCGGTCGGCGCCAAGGTGAAGCGCTGGAAGGTCGGCGACGAGGTCATCGTCCACTGCAACCAGGACGACGGCGACGACGAGGAGTGCAACGGCGGCGACCCGATGTTCTCGTCCTCGCAGCGGATCTGGGGCTACGAGACTCCCGACGGCTCGTTCGCCCAGTATTGCCGGGTGCAGTCGCGCCAGCTGATGAAGCGGCCGCAGCACCTCACCTGGGAGGAGGCCGCCTGCTACACGCTGACGCTCGCCACCGCCTACCGCATGCTGTTCGGCCACGCGCCGCACACCGTCCGCCCCGGCCAGAACGTGCTGATCTGGGGCGCCTCGGGCGGCCTCGGCGTGTTCGGCGTCCAGCTCTGCGCCGCGTCCGGCGCCAACGCCATCGCCGTGATCTCGGACGAGTCGAAGCGCGACTACGTGATGAGCCTCGGCGCCAAGGGCGTCATCAACCGCAAGGACTTCGACTGCTGGGGCCAGCTGCCCAAGGTGAACTCGCCGGAGTTCAACGCCTGGACCAAGGAAGCCCGCAAGTTCGGCAAGGCGATCTGGGACATCACCGGCAAGGGCAACGACGTCGACATCGTGTTCGAGCACCCGGGCGAGGCGACCTTCCCGGTCTCGGCGCTGGTGGTGAAGCGCGGCGGCATGGTGGTGTTCTGCGCCGGCACCACCGGCTTCAACATTACCTTCGACGCCCGCTACGTCTGGATGCGCCAGAAGCGCATCCAGGGCTCGCACTTCGCCCACCTCAAGCAGGCCTCGGCAGCCAACCAGTTCGTGATCGACCGCCGGGTCGACCCGTGCATGAGCGAGGTGTTCCCCTGGGAGAAGATCCCGCAGGCGCATACCAAGATGTGGAAGAACCAGCACCCGCCCGGCAACATGGCCTGCCTCGTCAATTCTCCGCGCGCCGGCCTGCGGACGGTCGAGGACGTGATCGAGGCGGCGGGTTTTCCGCGCGGCTGACGCGAACTCTTCGAAGCTTTAAGACTCGCGTCCCTCAGGGGGCGCGGGTCTTTCTTTGGCCGAGGGATTCGCGCGCGGCGCGTCGTGGCACGCTCCCGTCCGGGCCATTGTCACGCATCGCGTCGAGGCGCCTGCGCCCACCCTCCCCCCTCCGCGGGGAGGGTAGGCCTCGCGTGAGCGAGGGTCGGGAGAGGGGATGCACCGCACGTCCGCGACGGGCGACCCGACGAGGGTTCGAGCCGGTCATGCAGCGTGCCGTCCGCGCTACCGCTTCGTCTCGGTCCCCGGCAGGTGGCGCCCGTAGCTTTCCTGCTTGGTCGCCTTCTCGGTGATCAGGTCGGCGTAGGCCTGCCGCATCTCCGGGGAGACGGAAACCGTGCGGGCCTTCTCCTTCTTGCGCTTGGGCGCTTTCTTGAAGGTGTTGCTCGTCTCGCTCATGCCGGGCCTCGCGTCGGGGTGGTCGGGGTCGGCGTGCCCGGATCTGGCTCGCCCGGGGCAGGCGGATCGCAAGGGAACGCGACGAACGAAAGAAGGCGGGGCGGCTTTCGCCGTCCCGCCTTCGTGTTTCTATCGTCCGAGGAAGATAGAGGCCAGTCGCTGGAGCAGGCCCCGCGGTGCGGGCGGAGGCGCGCTCTGCCCAGGACTGTCCCCGATCTAAGCGTTCGCGGCGAAGGGGTGGGTCGCGGACTTGCGCTGCTCGGTGACCGCGGCGGCCTTCGGCTCGCCGGAGACGGCGCGCTGGATCGACAGCTTGGTGGCCTCGTAGTTGTACTTCTGGATCTTGGCGTCGTCGGCCGCTTCCCAGTGGATGAACACGCCGACCAGGATGAACAGGTCGTCGGCCTCATCGGCGGGGATGATGCCCTCGGCGACGGCGTCCTGCACGGCCATGGCGACGCCATGCTGGGCGGGGCCGAACATCTGGACGGCCTGACGGGCGTCGTTGATGGTCACCTTGTTGAACATCAGGGTGTTGGGCTTGCACGGCAGGTTCGGCGCGATGACCGCGAGCAGGCTGGTGAAGCCGTGCTTGTTGTTCACGAGGCCGTTGCAGAAGGCGGTCTCGGCCGGCGAACCGCGCGGTCCGATGATCAGGTCGATGTGGGCGACCTCGTTGCCGTCGCCGACGAGGGCTTCGCCGACCTGGACCTTGGTGATCTTTGCCATTCGGGTTTTCTCCCTGGATTCCAAACTCAAGGACCGCGGCCCGTCGAAACGGGCGCGGCCGGAAGCCATCCTTGTTCGCGACGCCCGGCCTTGGAAAAGCCGGGCCGGTTAGCCCGGATAGCGGCGCGGACCCTACAGCGCGGTCCGGCCCGTCACAACCCATGGCAACGCGCTGAAATCGATATTAAAAGTGCGGCCCGGCGCTTGACGGCGGGAACTTTTTCAGAGGACGCCCACAGGGTCCGCGACGCGGGCGCCCGCGGATGCGAGGGCATCGCAGAACAGCGTGGCGACGGTGAAATCGGCGCTGGTGCCGGGATTGATCCCGGCGGCCTTCCACGCCGCGTCCAGCGCCAGCAGGCGCTCCACAGGTCGGGCGCGCAGGTCGAGGCCTGTAAGCGCCTCCACGGCCTCGGACCGCACGGCCTCCGCCCGGTCGGCGCCGTGCTTGCGCGCCACGTGGCTGTCGGGAAACGCCTGCAGGTAGGCGAGGTGCACGGCGGTGGTGCACCAGGCCGGTTCGAGATCCTTTTCGCGCGCGGCCGCCAGAGCCGGGAGGCCGACCCGGACGAGGTCGGCGAAGCCGTCGGTATAGGCGCGGGCGATGCGGTCGCGCGGAGCAGCCTCCTGCATTGCCGCCACCAGGGAATCCGGGGCCGGCGCGGCTACGTCGTGCCGTCCGGCCCGGCCGAGCCCGCCCGGGTTGGCGAGGCAGATCGCGTCGAAGACGCCCTGCGCATCCGCCGGTTCGAGGCCGGCCAGCACCTCGGCCACGGTGGTTCCCCGCTCGGCGGCCAGCGCCAGGGGCGCGCAGAGCAGGAGGATGCCGAGGTTGGTGTTCTGTCCTACCGCCGCGACCGTCGCCGCGACCGAGTCGCGGACCCGTGCGCCGAGCGCGGCTCCGCCGCGTGCCAGGGCGGGCGCCGACACCGCGGCGCTCGTCGTGAAATCGGCCACCGCCATGCGATGGCCGGCGGCGTAGGCGTGGACGTTGCCGGGTTTCAGGGCGTCGAGCTCGGCCAGGCACGCCGCCTGGTACGAGGCCGCGATCGCCTCCGGCGCGAGGCGCATCAGGCGACCACGAGCCGCGGCCGGCGCGCGGACCGGACGGCGGCGAGGAAGCCGCGCACCACCGCCCCGGCGATGTCGACCTCCGAGACCTTCTGCAGCCCCGACCATGCCGGCATCGAGTTGACCTCGAGCACGAGGAAGCCGCCCTCCCCGTCCTCGACGAGGTCGATGCCGGTGTAGTCGACGCCGACCGCGGCGGCGGCGGCCTCGGCGAGCTCGG
>NZ_VRUV01000959.1:0-875 GCF_008039455.1 Methylobacterium sp. WL116 | reverse complement strand
TACGGCGCGACCCGCCTCGCCCGCCGGCTGGAGCGGGCGCAGCGCGCCTGACGGGAGGTTGCCGGGTCGGCGCCGCGGCGCTAACCCGATCCGCGATGCGGTATTATCTCGGCCTCGCCACCACCTTCCACGACCCGGCGCTCGCGCTGATCGGGCCCGACGGCACGGTCCTGTTCGCCGAGGGCGCCGAGCGCTTCCTGCAATACAAGCGCGCCCCGAACTGCGAGCCGGACCCGGCCACCCGCATGGTCGGGCTGCTCGCCGAGCTCGTGCCGGAAGGCTCCGAGCTCGTCGTCGCCTCGACCTGGGGCCAGCAATTCACCGAGTTCCTCGAGGGGCAGGGGCGCACCGGCGCCTTCACCCTCGAGGCCCTGGGCCGGCACGCGCCGGTGCTCAACCGCTCGTGGTCCCGCCCTCGTCCGGACGGCGACCGTCGGCGACAGCATCCGGGGCGGGCTGGGCCGCAAGATGGCAGCTTGGCCGTAACCTGGCCGCTTGGCCCCGAGTCGGCCGCTCGATCATAAGGTGGCGGCTTGGCCACGGGAGCCGCCCCCGGCCTCAGGGCGCGGCGGAGGCCTCCTGCGCCCGCACGACCTCGCGGGCGGTGTCGAGCACGATCCGGCGGTCCGCGTCGCTGCGGATCGCGTCCCACAGCGTCAGCAGCTCCCGGGTTTCCTGGGCCGGGCAGCCGCCCTCCCGGGTGCTCACCAGCTCCTCGACGGTGCAGCCCAGGGCCGTGGCGATGCGCTTCAGCGTCTGAGCGGTGCGCTCCGACGGCAGGAGTTCTGTCATGCGTCGATCTCGATGGGGCATCGGCATCACGCGGCCCGGCGTGCGCGGGACGGCGCGGAAGGCCGGCATGCGGCAGGCCGGGT
>NZ_VRUV01000958.1:0-875 GCF_008039455.1 Methylobacterium sp. WL116 | reverse complement strand
CACCCGGCGCGCTCCGGTGCCCACGATGCCGCGTAACCGATGGCCTCGGCTGCGCGTACATGAGGATCGGCCCCCGCCCCGCGCGCGCCGCGCCCCCTCGCTCGGAGACCGCCATGTCCAAGAACATGTCCCTGACACCCAAAGCGTCCGGCCTGCGCGGGATCGCGCTCGCGACGGTCGCGGGCCTCGCCCTGATGGCCGGTGCGGTCTCGCTGCGCGGCCTCGCCCATGCGGAGGAGCCCGGCCGGCGCCTGCCGGAGGCCGCCGTGACCGCCCGGGAGACCGCGAAGGAGACCGGCCTGCGCACCGCGACGCTCGCCGGCGGCTGCTTCTGGGGCGTGCAGGGGGTGTTCCAGCACGTGCGCGGCGTCCGCCGGGCCGTGTCGGGCTATGCCGGCGGCGACGCGTCGGATGCGCGCTACAGCGCGGTCAGCACCGGCGGCACCGGCCATGCCGAGGCGGTGCGCATCACCTACGATCCCAAGGTGATCCGCTACGACGAGCTGCTGCGGATCTTCTTCTCGGTGGCGCTCGACCCGACGCAGGTGAACCGCCAGGGCCCGGATTCCGGCCCGCAATACCGCTCGGCGATCTTCCCCGCCGACGCGGAGCAGGCGCGGGTCGCCGAGGCCTACATCGCCCAGCTCGACGCCGCGCACGCCTACGCGAAGCCGATCGCCACGCGGATCGAGCCGGGCGCGACCTTCTACCCGGCGGAAGGCTACCACCAGGACTTCATGGCGAGCCACCCGAACCACCCCTACATCGCCGCCAACGACGCGCCGAAGCTGCGCGACCTGCAGGCGCTGTTCCCCGAGCGCACCGCGCCGGAGCCGGTGCTGGTCGGCGGCCGCCCGCCGGCCTGAGGCGGGCAG
>NZ_VRUV01000957.1:0-875 GCF_008039455.1 Methylobacterium sp. WL116 | reverse complement strand
CCTCGGTCAGGATGTCGATGTCCCAGCCGGTGAGCTGCGAGGCCAGGCGCACGTTCTGGCCGCGGCGCCTGGGTCAGCGCGCGCCGCGAGGACGTCGCGACGGCCGTGAGGAAGCGGGCGTTCAACCGGGCGTTCAAGACGCAAGGCGCGACCGCCTCGGCCGACCTGCCCGACCGGATCGCCGAGGGGTTGCGGGCCGACCTGCGGCAGGCGATCGCGTTGGCCAACAAGGCCGGCTGCATCGTGACCGGCTTCACCAAGGTCGAGGCGGCGATCGGCGCGCAGCCGCGCGTCGCTGCCGTGATCCATGCGTCAGACGCCGCGCCCGACGGTCGCCGCAAGATCGCGGCGGCATTGCACCGGCGGCACGGCGATGCCATATCCCGCATACCGATCGTTGACGACTTGTCCGAAGACGAATTGGACATGGCCTTGGGTCGGGATCATGTGATACACGCTGCGCTCGTCGCAGGAGTCGGGGCCGCCGGCTGCCTGGCGCGTTGGCGTCGGCTACGCTCCTTCGAGGGCGTCGCCGCGGCGATCGAGGAGCGCGGATCCGCCGGATACGGCGGGGATGCTCCCCCTCTGCAAGACGATGCCGTGACGGATCAGGCCGGCGCTCCGCGGGTTGCCGGTTCACGCGACGATGGAAACCCTCAGGGTTCAGGCTGAATGAGCGATACGAATAATCCGGGCGACAAGACTCTGAGCAAGACTCCTGCGAAGCCGCTTTCCTTGAAGCGTCCGATCGAACAGGGGACCGTGCGCCAGAGCTTCTCCCACGGCCGCTCCAAGCAGGTCGTGGTCGAGACGGTGAAGCGCCGCGTGATCGGCGCGGCGCCGGCGCCCGTCGCCCCCATCGCGGCCCCGACACG
>NZ_VRUV01000956.1:0-876 GCF_008039455.1 Methylobacterium sp. WL116 | reverse complement strand
GATCGCCGAACGTGCCGGTCCACACATGAGGACCAGCACGCACCCTGGCGCGGGGTGGAGCAGCCCGGTAGCTCGTCAGGCTCATAACCTGAAGGTCACAGGTTCAAATCCTGTCCCCGCAACCAAATCAGCATGAAGCCCGCGCCGTCCGACACGACGGCGCGGGCTTCGTCGTGCGCGGTCAACGAGCTTCGTCAAGCCTCATGCGAACCCTGCGCGTCATCGGCATCGGGACCGGCGATCCGGAGCACCTCACCCTCCAGGCGGTGCGGGCCCTGGCCGACGTCGACGCGGTGTTCGTCCTCGACAAGGGCGCCGACACGGACGACCTCGTCGCCCTGCGCCGAACGATCTGCGCCCGGCACATCCGCAAGGCGTATCGCCTGGTCGTGGCGCAGGATCCCCCGCGCGAGCGCCGGCCGGCGGACTACGCTGCCACCGTCGAGGCCTGGCACGCCGCCCGGGCCGACCTCCTCGGCGGCCTGATCGCGACGAATCTCGGGGCAGGGGAGGTCGGCGCCTTCCTGGTCTGGGGCGATCCGGCGCTCTACGACAGCACCCTGCGCATCCTCGAGCGCATCCTCGCCCGCGATGCCCGAGCCTTCGCCTATACGGTGATCCCCGGCATCTCCAGCGTGCAGATGCTGGCGGCCGCCCACCGCATCCCGCTGAACCGGATCAGCGGGGCCGTCCACATCACCACGGGCCGCGCGATCGCCGATGGCCTGCCGCCGGGCGTCGGCAGCGTCGTGGTGATGCTCGACGCCGACCCGCGCTTCGACCATCTCGATCCCGAGCTGACGATCCACTGGGGTGCCTATCTCGGCTCGCCGGACGAGCTCCTGATCGTCGGGCGGCTCGGCACCGTCGGGCCGG
>NZ_VRUV01000955.1:0-882 GCF_008039455.1 Methylobacterium sp. WL116 | reverse complement strand
AGGCGCTGCTGCTCGCGCGCCCAGCCGGCGAGGTCGTTCTGCAGGCCCTGCCGGTCGGCGGCGATGAGGCCGCGCAGGCGCACGAGCTCGGCGAGGTCGGCGGCCAGCGTGTCCACCTCGCCGCGCATCTCGGGCACGATCGCCCCGAGCAGCATCGAGGTGCGGATCACCGCCAGAACGTCTTCCGGGTTGACCAGCACCGCCGGCGGCGGGCGCCGGCCCATGCGCTGGAGCGCCGCCAGGATCTCGGCGATCACCCCGCGGCGGGCCTCGAGCGAGCGGCGGATGGCGGCCTCGCTGCCCGACAGCGTCTTGAGGCGCTCCTCCAGGCGGCTCATCCGGTCCTCGGTGGCCTGGGACTGCCGGCCGGCATCGAGGAGCGCCGCGTCGAGCTTGGCCCGGTCGCCGCCGATGCTGGCGATCTCGGACTCGAACTGCGCCTTGGCGCCCACGCTCGCGGCGAGCGCATCCTGCACCCGCTTGAGGTTGTCCGCGCGGCGGTCGCGCTCGTCGATGGCGCGCTGGATGCGCTCGGCCCTGGTGGTCGCCATCGGCGGGGCCGACGGGCTCGATGCCGCCGTCCGGGCCCGGGCCGACCTCACCCTGTCCTTCGGTGCCGCGACGCTGCCTCACGGCATCGTGCGCGTGCTGGCGCTCGAGCAGCTCTACCGTGCCCTCACGATCCTGGCGGGCCACCCGTATCATCGCGGCGATCCCGACGGGTGAAGGCCTCGCGTGCGCCGCAATGCTGGATGAGACCTGCGGTGATGAACGGAGCCGGCAAACGCACGCCATGACGCTGGTCCTCACGAGGCTGGTCGCCACGGGCGTCCTCGCCGCAGCCCTCGCCGCCCTGCCCGCGGCCCGTCCGCGGGCCCAGGA
>NZ_VRUV01000954.1:0-886 GCF_008039455.1 Methylobacterium sp. WL116 | reverse complement strand
CTGCGAGACCGGGCCGCGGGCCGACGCGCTGGCCGGCGACCTCACCGTCTGCGTGCTGGTGCCGAACCGGCCGCCCGCCCTGCGCCGCAAGGCCGGACTTTCGCGGGAGGCTCCGGCGGGCTAAGCCTCCGGCCATGCCCGATTCCACCGACAGCCCAACACCCAGGACCGTCCGCGCCGGCACGGTCGCCTTCGGCAACCACCTGCCGCTGGCACTGATCGCCGGCCCGTGCCAGCTCGAGAGCCGCGACCACGCGCTCGAGATCGCGGCCGCGCTGAAGGAGATGGCGGAGTCCCTCGGGATCGCCCTGGTGTTCAAGGCCTCGTTCGACAAGGCGAACCGCACCTCGGGCGGCGCCGCCCGCGGCATCGGGTTGTCCGGCGCGCTGCCGATCTTCGCCGAGATCAAGGCGCGCTACGGCCTGCCGGTGCTCACCGACGTGCACGATGCCGGGCAGTGCGGGCCGGCGGCCGAGGTGGTCGACGTGCTCCAGATCCCGGCCTTCCTGTGCCGGCAGACCGACCTGCTGCTGGCCGCCGCCGCCACCGGCCGCGTGGTCAACGTGAAGAAGGGCCAGTTCCTCGCACCCTGGGACATGCAGCACGTGGCCGCCAAGGTCACCGGGGCCGGCAACCCGAACGTGATCGTCACCGAACGCGGCGCCTCGTTCGGCTACAACACCCTGGTCTCCGACATGCGCAGCCTGCCGATCATGGCCGCGGTGACGGGCGGCGCGCCGGTCGTGTTCGATGCGACCCACTCGGTGCAGCAGCCGGGCGGGCAGGGGGGAAGCTCGGGCGGCGAGCGCCGCTTCGTCGCCGTGCTGGCACGGGCCGCCGTCGCGGTCGGCGTCGCGGGTGTCTTCATCGAGACCCACCCCGATCC
>NZ_VRUV01000953.1:0-890 GCF_008039455.1 Methylobacterium sp. WL116 | reverse complement strand
GCCCTCGGCCTCGCGCGCGCCGGCGAAGGCGGCGATCGCGTCGACGGAGGCGTCGACGTCGGCGAGCAGGTCGAGCCGCTCGGACGCGCTCCAGGCGTGGCGGGCGAGAATGCGGGCGGGGCTCAGCGCGACCCGCTCACCCAGATCCGCACCGGCCTCGGCGAAGATCTCGTCGAGGATCCAGCGCATGGTGAACACGGTCGGGCCGGCCTCGATCCGGGTGCCGCCGACCGGCACGCTGCGCATCTTGCCGCCGGGCACGCCGGCGGTCTCGAGCAGCGTCACCGCGCATCCGGCCACGGCGAGCCGGAGGGCGGCGACGAGCCCGCCGATGCCGCCCCCGATCACCACGACCCGCTCGATCGCCATCGTTCCCCCGTGCCGCACGACGATCCGGCATTGATCTCACCCGCGACAAGTGTCAATCATAGATTACACTTCGAAAAGTCAAAGCAAATTGACACGGGAGGTCACGGTGGACGCAGGCCAGCGCATCGAACGGACCCTGGACAACGCGGTCGCCTACGCCGAGGCGCCGGGCGCCCCGCCGCGGCTCGCCGAGGCGATCCGCTACGCCGTGTTCCCGGGCGGCCATCGCATTCGGCCCCGGCTCTGCCTGGCGGTGGCCGCCGCCTGCGGCGACGACGATCCGGCCGCCGCCGAGTCCGCCGCCGCCGCGATCGAACTGCTGCACTGCGCCTCCCTCGTCCACGACGACCTGCCCTGCTTCGACGACGCCGAGACCCGCCGGCAGAAGCCCACCGTGCACGTCGCCTTCGGCGAGCCGCTGGCGGTGCTCACCGGCGACGCGCTGATCGTGCTCGCGTTCGAGACGTTGGCCCGGGGCGCGGCCAGGAACCCGCATCGGCTCGCGGCGCTCGTCGGGCTGG
>NZ_VRUV01000952.1:0-897 GCF_008039455.1 Methylobacterium sp. WL116 | reverse complement strand
GGGCCGACCTCGGGGACGCTGGCGCGCTCGGCCCGCTCGAACGCGACCGCGTAGCCGCCGCCGGCCGCGCGCGTCCCGCCCGCGAACGGCCAGGGGAAGGCCGGGTGGAAGCCGAGCCCGTAGGGCAGGGCGGTCTCGCCCGGATTGTGGACCGCGATGGCGAAGTCGAGCCCGGCGGGGCGCACCCGCGCGGTGATGTCGAGGCGGAAGCGGAAGGGATAGTGCGCCAGCGTCTCGGCCGTTTCGGTCAGGCGCAGGGTGACGGCCTCGTCCGTCCGCTCCACCACCGCGAAGGGCAGGTCGCGGGCGAAGCCGTGCTGCGCCATCGGATAGGTCCGGCCGTCGACCCGCACCATCCCGCCGGCGGAGGCGCCGACCACCGGGAAGAGCCAGGGCGCGTGCCGGTTCCAGTGCTCGGGATCGCCGCTCCAGAGGTATTCGGTGCCGCCCACCCGCCACGACACCGGCTCGGCGCCGGCGAGCGTCAGGGTCGCGGTGGTGCCGTCGGCGGCCTTCAGGTGGATCGGATCGGGCATGGGGCATCGGCTCCGGATCGGGGTGGGTTCGTCGGCGCCCGGCTCACGCGGCCGCCCCGACATGCTGCGTCACCGCGTGAAGCGGGCCCGACGCCACGAGGCGGCCGCCGTCGAGCACGTGGACCGTGTCGGCGGCTTCCAGGCTGGTGAGGCGGTGGGCGATCATGATCAGCGTGCGCTGGCCGGCGAGCGCGTCGAGCGCGGCCATCACCGCGCCCTCGGTCTCGCCGTCCAGCGCCGAGGTCGCCTCGTCGAACACGATCACGTCGGGGTCGTGGTAGAGCGCGCGGGCGATGCCGATGCGCTGGCGCTGGCCGCCGGAGAGGCGCGCGCCGCGCTCGCCGACGCGGGCGTCGTAGCC
>NZ_VRUV01000951.1:0-900 GCF_008039455.1 Methylobacterium sp. WL116 | reverse complement strand
GGCGGGAACCCGGCCGGCACGCCGCGGGGCCGGGTCACGCCGGGGTCGGCGCAACGATCTGGAGGGAGGCCGCCTTCGAGTCCTTGGCGCCCTCCAGCCAGTTGAACCGGCTGGTGCTGAGCAGGATGAAGTGGATCAGCAGCGCGAGGACGAAGAGAAAGGTGAACAGCGCCACCAGCGTGCGGCGGGGATCGAACAGGAGCCAGACCTTGTGCATGGTGTCCTCCCTTACGAGATCATCGAGACGAGGCCGTGGACGGCTTGGGCCCCGCCTTCGAGCATGGCGTAGCCCTTCGGCCCGGGCAGCCACGGGCGCCACATCCAGACCAGGATGTGCGCGACCACGGCGATCGCGGTGAAGATGATGAAGCTCGTCAGGAAGATCGCGTGGAACTCCTTGGCTTCGGGTTCCGTCAGCCCCGAGAGGCTGCTCGGTCGTTCGAGCGTTCCGGGATTGGCCATGGTTGAAGTACCTCCGTTTGGCTGACCGCGCGGCAGGGTCGCGCGGGGGTGAGCGCCGTGGCGGCGTTGGGTGCCACGACCGGACTTCCACCCGTTCTGCCCGGACGGAAGCGTCTCGAAGGGCTCGGCCGGCGCGAAGCGCGATCCGGCGCGGCCCGAAGGCGTCAGCCCATGAAGGCGTAGGGGATGGCCGAGACCGCCATGGCCTTGGCCTCGCCGAAGACCGAGCGGCGCTGGGCCGGGCGGCCCGGCTCGCGCGCCGGCATCACGCGCTGGGCGATCGCGGCGGCGAGGAAGAACGGGTAGGTCGCGCCGAGGATGACCTTGAACTGGACCTCCTCCTGGTGGAGCCGGGACGTCGCATCGATCGATCGGGCCATGGATGTCCTCCTGGGCGCTGGGGCCGGCGCAGGGCGCGGGCTCGGCGGGGTGCGGGCG
>NZ_VRUV01000950.1:0-904 GCF_008039455.1 Methylobacterium sp. WL116 | reverse complement strand
GCTTCCGAGATCGCGGCCCCCGAGACCGCGCCGGCGACGGCCGCCCCCGCTGCGCCCGAGACCTACGAGGGCGAGCGCATCGCCAAGGCGATCGCCCGCGCCGGCATCGCCTCTCGCCGCGACGTCGAGGCGATGATCGCGGAAGGCCGCATCACGCTGAACGGCCGCGTGCTCGACACGCCGGCGATCAACGTGACGGATTCCGACGCCATCACCGTCGACGGCGAGCCGCTGCCGACGCGCGAGCGCACCCGGCTCTGGATCTTCCACAAGCCGCGCGGCCTCGTCACCACGGCGCGCGACCCGGAAGGGCGCCAGACCGTGTTCGAGGTGATGCCCGAGGAGATGCCGCGCGTCGTCGCCATCGGCCGCCTCGACATCAACACCGAAGGCCTGCTGCTGCTGACCAACGACGGCGGCCTCGCCAAGGTGATCGCCCATCCCGATACCGGCTGGCTGCGCCGCTACCGCGTGCGTGCCTTCGGCGACATCACGCAGATGGAGCTCGACCAGCTGCGCAAGGGCGTGACCATCGACGGCATGGAATACGGCCCGGTCGAGGCGACCCTCGATCGCGCCAGCGGCGACAACGTCTGGCTGACGCTCGGCCTGCGCGAGGGCAAGAACCGCGAGGTCAAGCGCATCCTCGAGCATCTCGGCCTGTCGGTGAACCGGCTGATCCGGCTGTCGTTCGGGCCGTTCCAGCTCGGCGACCTCGAGGTCGGGCTGACCGAGGAGATCAAGACCAAGGTCCTGAAGGAGCAGCTCGGCAAGGGCCTCGCGAGCCAAGCCGGCGTCGACTTCGAGAGCCCGGTGCGCGAGCCGATCGCGCCCTTCGGCGGCCCGAAGAAGGAGGCCCAGGCCGAGCGCTCGCGCCGGGACGAGGCGCCCCGCGGCCGCGCGC
>NZ_VRUV01000094.1:0-12063 GCF_008039455.1 Methylobacterium sp. WL116 | reverse complement strand
GTGGTGCCGCACCTAGCCGACCGTTACCGCATCCTGCGCTACGACACCCGCGGCCATGGCGGCGCACCGCCTCGGCGGCGAGCCCGACGAGCTCGGCGTTGCTCGCGGCGAGCCGGTCCTTGGCGATGCGGATGTTGTCCTCGAGCCCGGTGCGCACCGCATCGGCGCCGCGCGCCAGCGCCCACTCCATCACCACCGCCTGGTTGCGGCCGATCCCGGCTGCCGTCCAGGTCGCCCCGGGCAGGATGCGCCGGGTCTCGGCCAGCAGGATGTCGAGCAGGTGCTCGTCGGCCGGCATCGCGTTCTGGACGCCCATCACGAACTGCACGTGCGGCCGCGCGTCGATCAGGCCGGCCTCGACGAGGCGGCGGGCGCCGTGGAGGTGCGACAGGTCGAAGATCTCGATCTCCGGCCGCACGCCGAAGCGCGTCATCTGCGTGGCGAGGTCGGTGACGAGGGCGGCCGGATTCTCGTAGACGATGGTCGGGAAGTTGACCGAACCGGTCGAGAGCGAGGCCATGTCCGGCCGGTGCTGCAGCGAGAGACCCCGGCTCGCCGGGTCGCGCCCGCGCCCGCCGGTGGAGAACTGCACCACGAGGCCGGGGCAATGCTTGCGTAGGCCCTCCTGCACGGCGGCGAAGCGGTCGGGATCGGAGGACGGGGTCTCGTCGTCGTTGCGCACGTGGATGTGGGCCAGCGTCGCCCCCGCCTCGAAGGCCTGGTGCGTCGACTCGATCTGCTCGGCCACCGTCACGGGAAGCGCCGGGTTGTCCGCCTTGCGCGGCACCGAGCCGGTGATCGCCACGGCGATCACCACGGGCGCGCTGGTCTCGATCTGGCTCATGGCCCCTCCGTGGCTCGGCCGCGTCCTCACGCGATTCTCGCGGGATGTAGACCGCCGCGCCCGCGCGCAAAGCCCGGGGCGGAGACAGCGCCGCCGCTCTGTCGGCCCGCTTGATGCCGCGGCCGCGGCGGTTCATGGGTCGAGCGTCCGTGCGCGGGCCGCGCGAAGGAGGATGTCATGAGCCGTCTCGTCACCGTGCTGAACGGCCCGAACCTGAACCTCCTCGGCCGGCGCCAGCCGGAGATCTACGGCCACGAGACCCTGGCCGACGTCGAGGCCGCCTGCCGGGCGCTCGCCGGCGAGCTCGGGCTCGCGCTGCAGTTCCGGCAGTCGAATCACGAGGGCGCGCTGATCGACTGGATCCACGCGGCGCGGGACGAGGCCGCCGGCATCGTCATCAACCCGGCCGCCTTCACCCATACCTCGGTGGCGCTGCTCGACGCGCTCAACGCCTTCGACGGCCCGGTGATCGAGGTTCACATCTCGAACGTGCACAAGCGCGAGGCCTTCCGGCACCACTCCTACGTCTCGCTGCGCGCCGACGGCGTCATCGCCGGCCTCGGCACCGAGGGCTACGGCCTGGCGCTGCGCCGCGTCGCGACGTTGATCGGCCAAGCCGAAGCGGTGCGCTGATGCGGGACGGGGCGGTGGACCGGGCGGGCAGCGCGCACGCGGCGCATGGACGGTTCGGCCGCCGATGCCTATGGCGTAGCGCGAGCCCGCCTCCGTCGGTCCGGGCGCTCCTCCTGCTTGCGATGGCGATGTTCGGTTCGATGCGTCCCGTCTCGGCCGAACCGGTTCCGCCGCCCGAGGCGACGACGGGACTGATCGAGGCCCTCCAGGCCCGCATCCTGTCCGGCCACAGCGCGACCGCGGTGCTGGAGGCGTGGTGCGCCGAGCGCGGCCTGTCGGCCGAGCCGCACCTCGTCGCCCGCCGGGTCCCGGGGGCCGAGAAGCCCCTCGACGCGGCGCAACGCAAGCGTCTCGGCCTCGCGCCGGACGAGCCGGTCCGCTACCGGCGCGTCCGGCTCGCCTGCGGCGTCTACGTCCTGTCCGAGGCCGACAACTGGTACGTGCCGGGCCGGCTGACGCCGGCCATGAACGCGGCCCTGGACGAGACCGACGCGCCGTTCGGCCGGGTGGTGCGCCCGCTCGCGCCGACCCGCCGCAACGTCGCGCTCCGCCCGCTCCGCGATCCCGGCGCCCCCGCCCCGGGTCCGGACGACCCGCTGTTCGAGGTCGACGCGGTGCTCGCGACCGGGGCCGGCCTGCCGTTCTGCGAGGTCGCCGAAACCTATCTCGGGGCCGTGCTCGGGCGCGGACCTTAGCAGCCGCCGCTGCGTCTTGCGGGACTTCGGTGCGCACGGCTATTGCCGGGCCGATCGCCCGGACGGGCGGCACGCTCGGAGGATCCGCATGAGACCGGCAACTGTGTTCGCTCCCACCCTCTTCGCCGCCTGCCTCGTCGCGTCCTGCCTCGTCGGCAGCGGCGCGCAGGCGCAGAAGGCCGCCGACCCGGCCGGGATCTGGCTGACCGAGACCGGCGACTCGAAGGTGCGGCTGACGCGGTGCGGCGCCGGCTTCTGCGGCACCATCGTCAGCACCGCGGGCAAAGGCCTCGACGCCAACAACCCGGACCCGGCCCTGCGCACCCGCAGCGTCGTCGGCGTCCAGATCGTCAACGCCACGAGCCCGTCGGGCGACGGCTATTCCGGCACCCTCTACAACCCGAAGGACGGGAAGACCTATTCCGGCTCGCTCAAGATGACCGGCCCGAACGCGATCGAGGTCTCGGGCTGCGTGATGAGCGTCTTCTGCAAGCGCCAGACCTGGAAGCGGGTGGGCTGAGCCGTCAGCCCGCCGCCACCGCCGCGGTGATCGCGTCGAGGGCGGCCTTCGCGCCGGCGCCCTCCGGGCCGCCGGCCTGGGCCATGTCGCGGCGGCCGCCGCCGCCCTTGCCGCCGAGATGGCCTGCGCCGGCCCGCACCAGGGCGACGGCGTCGTAGCGCTCGGTGAGGTCCGGGGTGACGCCGACCACGAGGCCGGCCTTGCCGTCGGCGCCGACGCCGACGATGGCGACGATGCCGGAGCCGAGCTTCTGCTTGCCGGCATCGGCCAGGCTCTTAAGGTCGCGCATCTCGACGCCCTCGATCGCCCGCGCCATCAGCTTGACGCCGGCCACCTCGGTCGCCTCGTCGCCGCCTCCGGCGCTGCCGCCCATCGCCAGCTTCTTGCGCAGGTCCGAGACCTCGCGCTCCAGCCGGCGGCGATCCTCCAGCAGCCCGGAGAGCCGGTCGGACACCTCCGCCACCGGCGCCTTGAGCTGGGAGGCCAGCGCCCCGAGGGTGCGGCTCTCCTCGCCGCGGTGGCGGCGGGCGGCGTCGGCGGTCATCGCCTCGATGCGGCGCACCCCGGCGCCGACCGCGCTCTCGGCGAGGATCGTGATGGTGCCGATGTCGCCGGTGCGCGCGGCGTGCGTGCCGCCGCAGAGCTCGATCGAGAAGTTCGGCAGGCGGCCGCCCTCGATCTCCGTGCCGGCATCGTCCACCGGCCGGCCCATGGAGACGACGCGGACCTCGTCGCCGTACTTCTCGCCGAACAGCGCGCGCGCCCCGGACTCGATCGCCTCGTCCACCGCCATCAGCTTGGTCACCACCGGCACGTTCTGCAGCAGCACCGCGTTGGCGAGGTCCTCGACGCGGGCGAGCTCGGCCGCCTCGATCGGCTTCGGGTGGCTGATGTCGAAGCGCAGGCGCTCGGGGGAGACCAGCGAGCCCTTCTGCGCGACGTGGTCGCCGAGCACCTGCCGCAGGGCCTCGTGCAGCAGATGGGTGGCGGAATGGTTGGCGCGAATCGCGGCCCGGCGGGCGTGGTCGACCTTCAGCTCGACGGCCTGGCCGAGGCTCAGGGTGCCCGCCTCCACGGTGACGTGGTGGACGAACAGGTCGCCGAGCTTCTTCTCGGTGTTGGTCACGCGAGCCTTCAGCCCCGGCGCGGCGAGCGCGCCGGTGTCGCCGACCTGTCCGCCGGATTCGGCGTAGAACGGCGTCTGGTTGGCGATGAGCAGCCCGCTCTCACCGGCCTGCAGGGCCTGGACCTCGGCGCCGTCGCGCAGCAGCGCCGTCACGACGCCCTCGGCGCTCTCGGCCTCGTAGCCCAGGAACTCGGTGGCGCCGGTCCGGTCGCGCACCGAGAACCACACCGTCTCGGTGGCGGCCTCGCCCGAGCCCGACCACGCCGCGCGCGCCGCCTGCTTCTGGCGTTGCATCGCGAGGCCGAACGCCTCCGTGTCGACGCCGATGCCCCGGGCCTTCAGGGCGTCCTGCGTCAGGTCGAGGGGGAAACCGTAGGTGTCGTAGAGGGTGAAGGCGGTCTCCCCGGCGAGGTTCTGGCCGGCGGCGAGGTCGCGGGTCTCGGCGTCGAGGATCGCGAGGCCGCGCTCCAGGGTGCGGCGGAAGCGTGTCTCCTCGAGGCGCAGGGTCTCGGAGATCAGGCTCTCGGCCCGCACCAGCTCGGGGTAGGCCTGGCCCATCTCCCGCACCAGCGTCGGCACGAGGCGGAACATCGCCGGCTCGCGCGAGCCGAGCAGCTCGAGGTGGCGCATGGCGCGGCGCAGGATGCGGCGCAGCACGTAGCCGCGGCCCTCGTTGCCCGGCAGCACGCCGTCGGCGATCAGGAAGGAACCGGCGCGCAGGTGGTCGGCGATCACCCGGTAAGAGGCGACGTTCGCGGGCTCGGGCGGGCGGCCGACCGCGTGCGACACGGCATCGATCAGCGACCGGAACAGGTCGGTCTCGTAGTTCGAGGTCACGCCCTGGAGGATCGCGGCCATGCGCTCCAGGCCCATGCCGGTGTCGATCGACGGCCGCGGCAGGACCAGCCGGTTGCCCGGCTCGACCTGCTCGTACTGCATGAACACGAGGTTCCAGAACTCGAGGAAGCGGTCGCCGTCCTCGTCGGGCGAGCCGGGCGGGCCGCCGGCGAGCCCCGGGCCCTGGTCGATGAAGATCTCCGAGCACGGCCCGCAGGGGCCGGTGTCGCCCATCTGCCAGAAGTTGTCCGAGGTGCCGATGCGGATGATCTTGTCGTCGGAAAAGCCGGCGATCTTCTTCCAGAGCGTCGCCGCCTCGTCGTCGTCGGCATAGACCGTGACGAGGAGCCGGTCCGGCTTGAGGCCGAACTCCTTGGTGATCAGGGTCCAGGCCAGCTCGATTGCCTGCGGCTTGAAGTAGTCGCCGAAGGAGAAGTTGCCGAGCATCTCGAAGAAGGTGTGGTGGCGCGCGGTGTAGCCGACGTTGTCGAGGTCGTTGTGCTTGCCGCCGGCGCGGACGCATTTCTGCGCCGTCGTCGCCCGCACGTAGGGCCGCTTCTCGACGCCGGTGAAGACGTTCTTGAACTGCACCATGCCGGCGTTGGTGAACATCAACGTCGGGTCGTTCTTCGGCACCAGCGAGGACGACGGCACGATCGTGTGCCCCGCACCCGCGAAGTAGTCGAGGAAGGCCGACCGGATCTCGTTGACGCCGCTCATCGGATAACTCTGTGCTGGGCCGGGCTTTTTCGCGCGGCGACGCCCGGCCGTCCCGGGCCGTTCGTCGCGGATGCGCCCTCATACGGAGGGACGGGCGCCAAGTCACGGGCTCACATCGCGCCCCACCATCGCCGGAGGAACGGGTGATGGCCGGCCGGCCCCCGGAAACCGCCGGCACGACCGGAATGGTCCAGCCTCGGCCGTGTTGTCGCCACATCTGTCAAGCCAGATCGGGGGGTGGCGCCGCAATCGGCGCGAAACCGGGATTTTGGGACGCACATGCAGGGCCGCACCGTCGGAACGTCTCGCAAGGCCATCGCGTCCGGCTCCGCCGCCGCCGGCAAGGGCGCGTCCAAATCGGCGTCCACGGGCCGCTTCGGGGCGGGCGCCACCGACTGCATCACCCTTTCCGCCCCGGTCGGCCGCGGCCACGGCAGCCGTCCGGCGCTCGCCCGCTCCGTCCTGTCGATGTCGCTGTTCGCCGGCGCGCTGAGCGCGCTGCTGATCGGCTCGGGCGTCGAGCTCGGCAAGATCGGCCTGGAGAATGCGGTGTCCTCGGCCCAGGCCGCCACCGAGATCCCGATGCCCCGCCCCCGCATCCAGGTGAGCGCGCTGCCGCCCGTCGTCGCCGAGCCGCCGGTGGTGCTGCGCGCCTCCTCGGCCTTCGCCGCGGTCCACGATCTCGACACCGAGCTCGGGTCCAACGCGGTCGACCGGGTCTCCTACGACTTCCTGCTCTCGGAGAGCGCCGGCGGCGACCCGAACGACGTGCTCGAGTTCGGGCCGATGAAGATCCGCCGCCACATCGTCCAGACCATCGTCCGCGCCGCCCAGGCCGTGCAGACCGACCCGGTGCTGCTGATGGCGGTGGCCGACAAGGAGTCGAGCTTCATCACCGCCGTGCAGGCCAAGACCTCCTCGGCCACCGGCCTTTACCAGTTCATTGAGCGGACCTGGCTCGGCTGCGTGCGCGACTTCGGCGCCAAGTACGGGATGGAGAAGGAGGCGGCGCTGATCGTCGCCGATTCCAACGACCGGCCGACGGTGACGGACGCCGCCGAGCGCACCCGGATCCTCGAGCTGCGCCGCGATCCCTACCTCTCGGCGCTTCTGGCGGGCGAGATGCTGAAGCGCGATGCCGCCCGCATCGCCCTGCGGATCGGGCGCGAGCTGTCTCTGGGCGAGGTTTACCTCGCCCACTTCCTCGGGCCGGACGATGCCGAATCGTTCCTCGCCCAGGTCGTCGATAAGCCCGGCGCCGCCGCGGCCAAGCTGCTTCCGGGCCCGGCGCGGGCCAACCGCTCGATCTTCTTCGCTTCCGAGCGCAACCGCCGCCGCAAGGCCGCGAGCCTGTCGGTCGCGCAGGTGCACGAGAAGTTCGAGGCGATGATGAGCGCCCGCGGCGCGCGCTACCGCGACGTCCGCGCCGTGTCGGGCGTGATGGCCTACGCCGACGCCGACGCGGCCGCCCGCTAGGATCGGCCGCCCCAGGTATCTCAGGCGCTCCAGGTATCGGGCGCCTCGGGGATCGGCCGTCCGCAAGGATCAAACGGCCGCCTGAATTGTGAAGCCGGCGCAACTGACTGCGCTTTCCCGACTTCTTTCTTCAAGCGACTCCGCATCCGCGGCCCGCGACGCGAAGACTTCGGGGGAAGTTCTTGACCAAACCGCTCCGACACCGGCCCATCGACACGCTGAGCCCCGACATACCCCTCGACCGGATCGGGGAGACGCTGGCGTCGTTCTACGACAGCCTCGTCGCCGAGGGCGTGCCGGAGCATCTGGCTGCGCTCGTGCGCAAGGTCCGGCAATCTGAATCTGACGGCGACGTTGCGAAGCCTGCGGCGCCCCCTGCCCCGCGGGCCGAGCGGATCGCCCTCGTCGTCGAGGACAATCCCCAGGTTCGCGGCCTCGCGGAGGCGCTGCTCGAGGAGACCGAGCTTTCGGTCGTCGGCTGCGACAGCGCCGAAGCGGCGCTCGCGGTGCTGCAGGCACGGGGCGGCGACGTCGCCCTGGTCTTCGCCGACGTGCGTCTGGCCGGCGAGATGGACGGCCTCCAGCTTGCCCATGCGGTCGCGACGCTGTGGCCGCGGGCGCGGCTCGTCATCACGTCGGGCCACTGCGTCGGCCGCCCCGAGATCCCGCCTGAGGCGGTGTTCATTCAGAAGCCGTGGCGCGCCTTCGACGTGCTGGTGGAGGCGGAACGGGCCGTCGGCGAGCCGGCACCGCCGATCCTCTGACGCCGGCCCTGCGCGCTACCCTTCGCGTCGACGGCATCGTCTGGCTCTGCATGGAACGCGGCATCGGCCGCTTCGATCGCCGTCCCGGACCGAAACGGGCATGTGGGCGTGAAATTTGCAGCACGGACGTCGCACCGGCGCATCCGCGGAGTGTTACGTCCTTGCCGATCCTATCCGTCCGGCACCTCACCGTGTACCGCTACCGCCGCCCGGTCTCCTTCGGCGAGCACCGGATCATGTTCCGCCCGCGGGACAGCTACGATCAGCGCCTGATCGAGGCGACCCTCGACATCGACCCGCTGCCGGCCAGCGTGCGCTGGATGTTCGACGTGTTCGGCAACTGCGTCGCGATCGCGAGCTTCGACACGCGCAGCGACACCCTGCGCTTCACCTGCGGCATCACCCTCGACCATACGCCCGAGCACGCCCCGGTCTTCCCGCTGGCGCCGCACGCGACCCACTACCCGTTCGGCTACGGCGTCGAGGACATGCCCGACCTGTCGCGCTCGATCGAGCGGCAATGGCCCGACACGCACCACGTGGTCGACGCCTGGGCGCGCAGCTTCATCCCGGCCGACGGCCGCATCCCGACGCAGGACCTGCTCGCCGACATGACCCGCGGCATCCGCCGCAACTTCACCTACCTCGCCCGCAGCGAGAAGGGCGTGCAGGACCCGGTGACGACGCTCCGCCTGAAGCGCGGATCGTGCCGCGACTTCGCGGTGCTGATGATGGAGGGCGTCCGCTCCCTCGGCATGGCGGCGCGCTTCGTCTCCGGCTACCTCTACAATCCGCGCAACGACCGCGACCGCCACGTCGGCGGCGGCTCGACCCATGCCTGGGTCGGCGTCTATCTTCCGGGGGCCGGCTGGATCGAGTTCGACCCGACCAACGGCATCGTCGGCAATCGCGACCTGATCCGCGTCGCCATCGCCCGCGACCCGCGGCAGGCGGTGCCGTTGCACGGGTCGTATTTCGGTCTGGCGAGCGACGACCTCGGCATGCGCGTCGACGTCGCCGTGACCGAGAAGCCGGCGCTGGAGCTCGCCCCCGCGCAATAGGGGTACCGACACGCCGGTGCGGGCATCATGAACGTATGCTTCGTTGAGGAAGGTTGGCAGGTGGCGCGATGAAGATCAGGACCGGTTTCGATATCGCCTTCGATTCGGCGCAGCCGATGCCGATGATCCTGATGCTCAGCGTCCACCCGTCGCGGCTGCCGGACCTGCTGTCGCCGCAGGCGATCGCCTTCGATCCGCCGATCCCCTGCCACCAGTACGAGGACGGCTTCGGCAACATCTGCCATCGCATCGTCGCGCCGCCCGGGCTGCTGACGATCTCGGCCGACTTCACGGTGCAGGATTCCGGGCAGCCCGACGCGTTCGTGCCGGATGCGCGGCAGATCCCGGTGCAGGACCTGCCCGACGAGGTCCTCGTCTACCTGCTGGGCTCGCGCTACTGCGACACCGACAAGCTCTCGCAGACCGCGTGGTCGTTGTTCGGCAGCACGCCGGAAGGTTGGGCGCGCGTCCAGGCGATCGTCGACTACACCCACGAGCGCATCCGCTTCGACTACATGCGCGCCGACGCCACCCGCAGCGCTCATGACGGCTTCATGCAGCGCGAGGGCGTGTGCCGCGACTTCGCGCACCTGGCCGTCACCTTCTGCCGCTGCATGAACATCCCGGCGCGTTACTGCACCGGCTATCTCGGCGACATCGGCGTTCCGAAGGATCCGGCGCCGATGGACTTCTCCGCCTGGTTCGAGGTCTACCTCGAAGGGCCGCAGGGCGGGTGCTGGTACACCTTCGACGCCCGCCACAACACGCCGCGCATCGGGCGGATCGTGATGGCGCGCGGGCGCGACGCCACCGACGTCGCGATCACCACCAACTTCGGCTACGCGCCCCTCGCCCGCTTCGACGTGCACACCGACGAGGTGGCGTGATCGCGCGCCCTCGATCGGCGCGACGACGTCTTCGCGGCTTACGTATTCCCACGCTCCTGAAATCTTCGCCGGCCCGTGGAACCCTCTGCCTATGCTCACGCTTGTAATAGCAAAGGTTACTGCACAGGTAGGCCACATCATGAAGACCTCAGCCACCGCTCTCGCCGCCCTCCTCGGACTCTCGATTGTTGCCAGCGTGCCGGCCATGGCCGCCTCGACCTACGATCCCTTCGGCACCGATGCCGGATACGAGGAAGATCAGTCCTACGGTTACCAGGGTACGCAGAGCCGTGACTATTACGGCCAGCGTCCCGTCTACGAGCCGGGCTACGGCCAGGGCGCGCAGGCCGCGCCGCAGGCGCAGGTCCAGCCGATCCAGCGCGAGATCGTGGCGTTCAACGGCAACTATGCTCCGGGCACGGTCGTCGTCTCGACCGCCGAGCGTCGCCTGTACTTCGTGATGCCCAACGGCGAGGCGATCCGCTACGGCGTCGGCGTCGGCCGTCCCGGCTTCACCTGGTCGGGCACCAAGACCGTGACCGCCAAGAAGGAGTGGCCGTCGTGGACGCCCCCGGCCGCGATGATCGCCCGCCGCCCCGACCTGCCGCGCTACATGGCCGGCGGCATCGAGAACCCGCTCGGCGCCCGCGCCATGTACATCGGCAACACCGAATACCGCATCCACGGCTCGAACGAGCCGGACACGATCGGCCAGGCCGTGTCCTCGGGTTGCATCCGGATGACCAACGACGACGTCACCGACCTCTACGAGCGCGTGAAGGTCGGCGCCAAGGTCGTGGTCCTGAACTGATCCGACAGCGCACCTGTCTGCGAAAACATGAGGGCCGCGTCATCCGAGAGGGTGGCGCGGCCCCTTCTCGTCTGAACATCTCGGCGCCGCTTCGCTCGGCTCAACGGGGCCGGGCCTTGCGCCGGCGATCCGGCGCAGCCGCCGATACGGAGACGCAGGAGGCGTCGGGCGCGCATTCGAGACCTCCGCCTCGCGGTGCGAAGGCGGTCGCGCGTCAGGGCACGACGCGGCCGACCGCCGTCTGCGGCTGGCTGAACGAGGCGATCGGCATGTCGCAGAAGCAGCGCGCGCCCAGCGGCCGCGGGCCCGGAAGCGGGCAGGAATAGGGCTGCGGGCCGGTCAAGCCCTGCTGGACCGCATCGCAGTTCAGGCCGACCGGGCGGGCCGGGACCGGCCGCTCGCGCCGCCGCGGGTAGACCGGGCGCTCGTCGTAGGCCGGGCGCTCGTCGTACCCGCGGGGCGGCACGTCGTAATACTGTGCGTCGGCGGCCTGCACGGCCAAGGTCGTGAGCAGGGCGGCGAGGCCGAGGCGTGTGATCTGTCGCATGGCATCCCTATCGGCGGAACGTCGGAACCCTGTTCGGGCCGATGCAGGCATGCTCGCGGAAACCCGGCGAAAACGAGACGGCCCGCCCCCGACGATCGGAGGCGGGCCGGTGAGCGATTGCCGGCGGCCCGCCCCCCGGAGGGGCGGGCATGGTTTGAAGGGCTCAGTGCGTCGCCTTGTTGGCGGCGTCCTGTGCATCGTGCGCCGCCTGCTTGGCGGCATCCGTGCCCTGCTCCATCGCCTTGCGGGCGTTGTCGGCACCTTCCTGCATCACGGACTTCGCGCGCTCGGCACCCTGCTGCATCGCGCTCTGGGCGAGACCGCCGAAATCCTTGGCCTGCGCCTGGATCGCGGCGAACTGGCTGCGCACGAACTCGGCCTGATGCTGCATCGCCTCCTGCACGTCCTTCGAGCGGACGAGCTTCTGGGCGAGGTCGAAGGCGGCGTTGACGTTCTGCTCGGCATACTCGAAGCCGCGGGCGGACACGTCCTTCACGCTGGTCCGGGTCGCCTCGGTGGATCCGGTCACGGTCTCCGCGGTGCGGCGTGCGGCGCCGATGAAGCTGTCGAAGGCCTTGCGGGCCTGGTCGACGCTCTTTTCGGCGAAATCGCGCATCTCGGTCGGGACTTCGTAGGTCGGGGGGGTGCTCATCGCTCGTCTCCTCTCACGTTGCCGGTTGATGCATCATTGTGCGCTGCACAATAACACAGGTATCATCGTACGCCACCCGGCGAGGCAGCATTAACGTTGATGCGAGGTAAACGTGTGACGGGCGCGAGAAAGGTCCAGCACCCTTCGGCGCTCCGCCTACAATAAGCACGGTACAATCATATTTCCGTAACCGAACGGGCCGGGACGCGGCCGATGGGGACACTTCGTTGAACGTTGGCGACAGCACGCGTGCAGGCCTCACGGCCGCTCTGGAGGCCTGGGCGGGCGATCCCATCCTCGCCGCGACGCTGGCTGATTCGGCGCGGGCCTACCTCGTCCTCGACGGGGCCGCGACGGCGATCCTGCACGCCTCCGCCGCAGCCGGCCCGTTCCGCGACGCGGTCTCGGACGAAGCCGGGACGCTGAACCCGGCCCTCGCCGGCCAGATCCGTGCCGTCGGCGGCACCGCGCGGCCGCGGCTGGTGCGCCT
>NZ_VRUV01000949.1:0-907 GCF_008039455.1 Methylobacterium sp. WL116 | reverse complement strand
GCCCCGGATGCGTCCGCGGCGGCGTCGCCGGCAGCATCGTCGCACGCCCCTCGATCCACCTCGCTGGGGAATGCCCTAGCGGAACAGCGGCAGCCCAGCGCCGAGCAGGGCGAGGCCGGTCACCAGAAGCACGCCGCCGCAGGATTCGAAGGTGGCGGCGCGCAGGCCCGCACGCGGCGCGAAGCCGGCCAGCCCGATCCCGGCACCGAGGCTCGCGAGACTTGCCAAGCCGATCATCCGCAATCCCCCCACGCTTGGTCCGGCCGGCGATGTCGGGTTCCGGCCGCGCCAGGATCGCCGGCCAACACTGAGCGAAGTCTTGCGCGGCCGTCCGAAGAGCTGGGAATCCGCGTCCATGCTGAATGGCGCGTTGCCCGGCACGGCGCCCTAGACGGGATTCGCTTTCAGCCGATTCTACCCGGCACCCACAGCGTTAACCTTTTCGACACGGACGTTAACAAACCCTTGGCAAAATCCGGCGGCTTAGTTCTAAATGCATCGGTAAGCACTGTTCTGACCCGTTGTGACGAGGCTTCGATGCGGACCTTTGAGTGGCGTTGCTCTTCTCCGTTTCTTGCCGGCGCCCTAGCCCTTCCCGCGACCCTGCTCGCCAGCAGCGAGGCTAGCGCCCATGTAAAATGGTTCTGCGCCTACGACGTCGCCGGCCAGCCCCGCGGCCTCGAGCAGGTGCTCTGCCTCGATTTCGAGTGGCTCGTCGGCCTGTCGGTCCTGTGCCTGATGTTCGGGTGCCTCGCCGAGGGCACCCCGCTCGGCACCGCGCTGCTCAACGCCCTGGACCGGGTCACCGCGCGGCTGCGCACCGACACCGAATTGCTGGTGCGGGCGACGCTGGGCTTCTTCTTCGTCTCGCTCTGGACGCTCGGCGGCATCATCCTCACCCCCGAGC
>NZ_VRUV01000948.1:0-908 GCF_008039455.1 Methylobacterium sp. WL116 | reverse complement strand
CACCGGCTCGACCGCCTGCAGCTGCGGGCGCTGCTGCTCGACGCGGCCGTGGTGCTCGCGGCGCTTTCGGGGGTCTCGACCTGCGGCGCCGTCCTGACGCTGTTCGTCGGCGCGCTGCGCGACGCCACCGTGGCCGGCGTGCTGTTCGCGTTGTTCGGCACGGCGATCCTGTGCACGCTCCTGGCGCTGGTCGCCTTCGGGACCGAGATGCTGTTCGCGAGCCGCGGCGTGCGCAACCGTGTCGCCCTGCGGCGCGCCCAGGCGGAAGCCGGGCCGGAAGGCTGAAGGGGCCCGCGGAACCCATCGCGGGTCCGAGCTTTCCCCTGCGAACGCCCGGGATGCCGGGTCCGTGCAGTCCTGCGAAAGGTATCGCGATGCCGACAGATCTTCCCAACGAGCGCAGCATCCGCAAGGCCGGCTCGATGGAGCTCGACCCCTCGGCCGAGGGCGTCGCCATCGACGAGACCGTCCGGCTGATCGCCTCCAACAAGGTCGAGGGCACGGCGGTCTACGATGCCGCCGGCAAGCACCTCGGCGCGATGCACAACTTCATGGTCGACAAGGTCTCGGGCCAGGTCGCCTACGCAGTGCTCGCCTTCGGCGGGTTCCTGGGGCTCGGCGAGAACCACCACCCACTGCCGTGGAAGGCGCTGACCTACAGCGTCGAGCTCGGCGGCTACGTGGTGGACATCGACCCGGCGACGCTCGCCGGCGCGCCGAGCCACGGCGCCGGCGAGGACGGCTTCGCCGATCCGGCCTATGGCGGCCGGCTCGACGACTATTACGGTCGCGGCCCGAAAGCGGCCTGACGATCAGAACTTGCCGCCGAGGCCGACGCTGCCGCCGGGCGTCAGGGACGGCGTCATGCCGCCCGACGACCCCCCGCTGGCGGGCTCGCCGTCGATCTC
>NZ_VRUV01000947.1:0-922 GCF_008039455.1 Methylobacterium sp. WL116 | reverse complement strand
GCCAGCGCCCGCCGGATCGCGCCGTTGGCCGAGACTCCGCCGGCGGCGACGAGCGCGGTCGGGTGGCCGGCGACGGTGGAGAAGGTGCGCAGCGCCACGCGGACGCGGTCGACCACCACGTCGACCACCGCGGCCTGGAAGCCGGCGCAGAGGTCGGCGACGTCGCGCTCGGCGAGCGGCGCGGTGCGCTCCGCCTCGATCCGCAGCGCGGTCTTCAAGCCGGACAGCGAGAAGTTGGCGTCGCGACGCCCGAGCATCGGCCGCGGCAGGGTGAACCGCTCCGGATCGCCGGCTTCCGCCATGCGCTCGACCTCGGGGCCGCCGGGATAGGCCAGACCCAGGAGCTTGGCGACCTTGTCGAAGGCTTCGCCGATGGCGTCGTCGATGGTGCTGCCGAGGCGCACGTAGTCGCCGACGCCCTTCACCGCCACGAGCTGGGTGTGGCCGCCGGACGCCAGCAGCAGGAGGTAGGGAAAGGCCCGGCCGTCGGTCAGCCGCGCGGTCAGCGCGTGCGCCTCCAGATGGTTGACCGCGAGCAGGGGCTTGCGCGTCACGAGCGCCAGGGTCTTGGCGGTGACGAGGCCGATCAGCACCCCGCCGATCAGGCCGGGGCCGGCCGCCACCGCGATGCCGTCCACGTCCTTGAGGGCCAAGCCGGCGCGGTCGAGCGCCCGCGCGATCAGCCGGTCGAGCACCTCGACATGGGCGCGGGCGGCGATCTCCGGCACCACGCCGCCATAGGCCGCGTGCTCGGCGATCTGGCTCAGCACCTCGTTCGACAGGATGACGCCGCGGCCGTCCTCCCCCGGCGCGACGATCGCGGCGGCGGTCTCGTCGCAGGTGGTCTCGATGCCCAGCACGTTCATGGTGACGATCGACGCTTCCGTTTCCGCGCGAACCCGCCCGCCCCGTGTATCCGCAC
>NZ_VRUV01000946.1:0-925 GCF_008039455.1 Methylobacterium sp. WL116 | reverse complement strand
CGCCGCCGAGAGCGCCGAGGCCGACGCCGCCGCGATCCGCTCGGGCGAGGTCGGCGACGTCGTCTCCGCGGAAGGGCCGATCGGCGCCGAGCGCTGGAGCCACGTGGTCCGGGTCCCGATCCGCGGCCCCTCCGGCGCGATCGCGCATCTCGCCACGATCGAGCGCGACGTCACCGAGCAGAAGGGCTTCGAGGCCCGCCTGCGCCAGTCCGACAAGATGCAGGCGCTCGGCACCCTCGCCGGCGGCATCGCGCACGACTTCAACAACCTGCTGACCGCGATCCTCGGCAGCCTCGAGCTCGCCGCGCCGAAGGTTCATGAGCAGCCCCGCGTGCTGCGGCTGATCGAGAACGCGCGGGGCGCGGCCGAGCGCGGCGCCTCGCTGACCAAGCGCCTGCTGAGCTTCAGCCGCGCCAACGACCTGCGTGCCCGCCCGACCGACGTGAACGCCCTCGTCGAGGGCATGTCGGCGCTGCTCGGGCGCAGCCTCGGCGGGCTCGTCACCGTCGAGACCAGGCTCGGCAGCGATCTCGGCCCGGTTCAGGTCGACCCCGACCAGCTCGAGCTTGCGATCCTCAACCTCTGCATCAACGCCCGCGACGCCATGCGCGAGGGCGGCGTGATCGTCATCGAGACGGCGGCGCTGACGATCGAGGACGATCCGGACGTGCGGAGCGGCGCCTATGTCGGCGTATCGGTGAGCGATGCCGGCGAAGGCATCCCACCGGAGATCCTAGCGCGGGTCTGCGAGCCGTTCTTCACCACCAAGGCCGTCGGCCAGGGCACCGGCCTCGGCCTCGCGATGGTGTTCGGCCTCGCCCAGCAATCCCACGGCCGCCTGCGGATCGACAGCCGGGTCGGGCACGGCACCCGCGTCGACCTCGCCCTGCCGCGGGCCTCCGCGGCCGTCGTGGCGGACGAGGCC